>NZ_CAMTTE010000001.1:1500000-1700000 GCF_947077775.1 Salinibacter pepae | reverse complement strand
GCGGTGTGTTTCACCTGCTCCTTTTGCGCAGGTCCGAGTGGAGAAGGTTCTCCGTTGTGGGATGTGCAAAATAGTGGGTGTTAAGCATTGATAAGGCTCATGGTGAATGCCTTGGTATGGGCAGGCGACGAAGGGCGTGATAAGCTGCGATAAGCTACGGGAAGCTGCAAATAAGCGTTGATCCGTAGATTTCCGAATGGGGAAACCTGGCAGGCAACGCCTGTCACTTGCTACTCAATACATAGGTAGTAAGAGCCAACCCGGCCAACTGAAATATCTCAGTAGCCGGAGGAACAAAGACCAATTGGGATTCCCTCAGTAGTGACGAGCGAAGGGGGACAAGCCTAAACTGACGTGGTTTCGGCTGCGTCAGGGTTGTAGGGCCCGCACCGAAACCTACGCGTCGAAGTCGAAACTGACTGGAAAGCAGTACCAAAGAGGGTGAAAGTCCCGTAGGCGTAAGACAACTAGGTTTCGCGGGAGCCCCTGAGTACCACGGGACCGGAGAAATCCTGTGGGAAGCGGCCAGCACCATCTGGCAAGGCTAAATACTCGCCCATGACCGATAGTGGACCAGTACCGTAAGGGAAAGGTGAAAAGAACGCCTAATCGGCGAGCGAAAAGCACCTGAAACCACGAGCTGACAACCAGTCGGAGCACGGGCCCTTTGGGTCGGTGTGACGGCGTGCCTTTTGCTTAATGAGCCTACGAGTTGCTCCTCACTGGCCAGGCTAAGGCCTTCAGGGCCGTACCCGCAGCGAAAGCAAGTCCGAATAGGGCGTCGAGTCAGTGGGGGCAGACGCGAAACCGAGTGAGCTACCCATTACTAGGTTGAAGCGCGGGTAAGACCGCGTGGAAGACCGAACCGACCAGTGTTGCAAAACTGCCGGATAAGTTGTGGGTAGGGGTGAAAGGCCAATCAAACTCGGAAATAGCTCGTTCTCTCCGAAATGCATTTAGGTGCAGCGTTATGTTAAAGTGTGCTGGAGGTAGAGCACTGATTGGGCTAGGGCCCTTCACCGGGTACCAAACCCTGACAAACTCCAAATGCCGGTACACGTTTCATGACAGTGAGGGCATGGGGGATAAGCTCCATGTCCGAGAGGGAAACAACCCAGATCGACAGCTAAGGCCCCTAAGTTCAGACTAAGTTGGACGAAGGAGGTCGGACTGCTTAGACAACCAGGATGTTGGCTTAGAAGCAGCCATTCATTAAAAGAGTGCGTAATAGCTCACTGGTCGAGCGGTCTGGCGCCGAAGATTCCCGGGCATCAAGTCTGACGCCGAAGCTTCGAAATCGTCCTTTGGGCGATTGGTAGGAGAGCATTCTAGTTGCACAGAAGCTGTGTTGCGAGGCACAGTGGAGCGGCTGGAAAAGAAAATGTAGGCATGAGTAACGATAAAACACGTGGGAAACGTGTTCGCCGCAAGCCTAAGAGTTCCTGTTCAACGCTAATCGGAACAGGGTTAGTCGGGACCTAAGCTGAGGCCGAAAGGCGTAGGCGATGGAAAACGGGTCAATATTCCCGTACCTCCCAACAGCGCTAACGTCCGACGTGACGTGGTAGCGTAAGGGCCGCGTGCTGACGAAAGCACGTTGAAGCAAGTAGGCCGGAGCGGTAGGCAAATCCGCTGCTCCATTCCAAAGGCCGAACCGCGATAGTAGAGGGAGCCGACAGGCAAACTCATAGAGCCCCCGAGCATACCACCGAGAAAACCGTCGGCCGTTGCTTCGGGAGCCCGTATCATAAACCGACACAGGTAGGCGAGGAGAGTATCCTCAGGCGCTCGAGTGAATCGTGGTCAAGGAATTCGGCAATCTAGCCCCGTAACTTCGGAAGAAGGGGCGCCCTTTTCCGCTCAAAAATGGAGAAGGGTCGCAGTGACCAGGCTCAGACGACTGTTTAACAAAAACACAGACCTCTGCTAAGTCGCAAGACGACGTATAGGGGTTGACACCTGCCCGGTGCTGGAAGGTCAATGGAGCGTGTTAATGCCCTCTGGGCATGAAGCTCGCAACTGAAGCCCCAGTAAACGGCGGCCGTAACTATAACGGTCCTAAGGTAGCGAAATTCCTTGTCGGGTAAGTTCCGACCTGCACGAATGGTGCAACGATCTGAGCGCTGTCTCGACCGCGAGCTCGGTGAAATTGTGGTGCCGGTGAAGACGCCGGCTACCCTCAGTGGGACGGAAAGACCCTGTGCACCTTTACTACACCTTGGCATTGCCATTAGTCAGAACATGTGCAGAATAGGCGGGAGGCATGGAAGCTGCGTCGCTAGGCGCAGTGGAGCCATCCCTGAAATACCGCTCTTGTTCTGATTGATGTCTAACCTGCGACCGTGATCCGGTCGAGGGACATTGTCAGGCGGGTAGTTTGACTGGGGCGGTCTCCTCCAAAACAGTAACGGAGGATTTCAAAGGTACCCTCAGCATGGTCGGTAATCATGCGTTGAGTATAAAGGCAAAAGGGTGCTTAACTGCGAGACATACTAGTCGAGCAGGTGCGAAAGCAGGACTTAGTGATCCGGCGACTCTGAATGGAAGGGTCGTCGCTCAAAGAATAAAAGGTACGCCAGGGATAACAGGCTTATCTCCGCCAAGAGTTCATATCGACGCGGAGGTTTGGCACCTCGATGTCGGCTCGTCGCATCCTGGGGCTGGAGAAGGTCCCAAGGGTTGGGCTGTTCGCCCATTAAAGCGGCACGCGAGCTGGGTTCAGACCGTCGTGAGACAGGTCGGTCCCTATCTACTGAGGGCGTCGAAGACTTGAGCGGAGCTGCTTCTAGTACGAGAGGACCGAAGTGGACGGACCGCTAGTGTGCCAGTTGTGCCGTCAGGCGCATCGCTGGGTAGCTATGTCCGGAAGGGATAAGCGCTGAAAGCATCTAAGCGCCAAGCCCTCCGCAAGACTGGGTCTTCCCAATGGGTCGTTCGAGACGAGGACGTGGATAGGCGGCAGGTGTAAGCGTAGCAATACGTTCAGCCGAGCCGTACTAATTACCCATAAGGCTTAACACCCCTATTTTGCACATGCCATCATGGGGGCACAACGCATCGCTTGCATCCCGATTCGCTTCGGGAGTGTGTTGAAATCTACCATTATGTCAGACATTCGCTGGTGAAAACACCAGCACCGAGTTTCCTGGTGGCTATAGCGCGGGGGCAACACCTCTTCTCATTTCGAACAGAGAAGTTAAGTCCCGCAGCGCCGATGGTACTGGCCGTTGGCCGGTAGAGTAGGACGTTGCCAGGATTCCCTTCTAGGGACGCCGTTGCAGTTGCAGCGGCGTCCCTTTTTTATTTGGGGCTATCAGTCAGTGAGGACTGTCGGTCCTGTCACGTCCGGCCACCAACCATTTTCGAGTGTCCCCGTTACGTGCTGTGTAGCAGAAGCCCTGCGTGTTTTGAGGCGGGCTCTTCTCTTCACGAGTTAGATCTTTGGCATGGACCGTCCCAACGGCTCCCCTTCGGGCCCTTCATCTCAACCGACAGCCCCGAGCGGAGAAGAGACGCCTGCCGTGGCCCAGTCGGGGGGCCCGAACCGTGAGGAGTCGTCGGCAAGCAGGGCGCCCGGTTCCGAGAATCCAAGCTCCCCCTCATCGTCAAACGGCCCCCCTCAGTCCTCACCGTTTACGGACTTTGATCCCCTGGCGCCCTACCGAGGGGCGGTCCGCCGATTCTTTACGGTGTGGCGACACGTAGCCGGCCTGCTGATGGGGGGGCACATCGCGTACGTCGACTCCCTGCCGCGCGTACAGAAGACGGGCATGCGGTCGCTGGGAAAGCGCATGCTAGCGGGCATCCTGAAGCCCTTCGTCCGTAGCGACCTCCGGAATCGTCCCTTCCCGGAGCAACTGCGGCGCCGACTGGAAATCCTCGGGCCCACGTTTACCAAGCTGGGGCAGATCATGGCCATCCGGGAGGATTTGCTTCCGGAGGTGATTACGGAGGAGCTCGACAGCCTGATGGACCACCTGCCGCCCATTCCCTTCGCGCAGGTGAAGGCAATTATTGAGCGGGAACTGGAGGATCCCGTGGAGTCCCTCTTCCGATCGATCGATCCGGAGCCGCTGGCCGCCGCGTCCATCGCACAGGTGCACCGGGCCACGACACACGATGGGAAAGACGTTGTCGTGAAGGTGATTAAGCCGGGCATCCGGGACGTCGTGACGTCCGACCTGAAGCTTCTAGAGTTTTTCGGGGTGTTTCTGCAGTGGCTGCTGCCGCGCTACCAGCCGACACAGATCATCGAAGAGTTTGGGGCCTACACGAAGCGCGAAATTGACTTCGACTACGAGGCCGATCATGCTGAAATCTTCGCCGCGAACTTTCAGGACGTTCCAGGGGTGGTTTTCCCCGATGTCCATCGTGAATTGAGCACGAGCGACGTGCTTACGATGGAGTACCTGGGCGGCATCCGGCCCGGCCCCCAGGCCGTGCGCGAGCTGAGTGAGGCCGAGCGGCAGCGTGTAATCGACCTCGGCGCCTCTGCGGTCATCCGGATGCTGTACAAAGACGGGTTCTTCCACGCCGATCTGCACGCGGGCAACCTGAAGATTCTGCCCGGCGATCGGCCCGAGGACCTCCAAATTGGATTCATTGACCTCGGGATGGTCGGGCGCTTCCGGGCCGACATCCGGCGGCGCATGCTGTACTACTACTACGCCCTGGTGCGGGGGGACGTGGAAAATGCGGCCCGCTACCTTCTCGACATGGCGCGAGTGGGAGAGGGCGGCGACCCGCAGGGATTTCGGCGGGCCGTCTCGGACATGGCCCGCCACTTTCTGATGCGGAGCAAGCAGGGCTCGATCAGCCTCGCACAGGTCATCCTGCAGTCGCTGAGCCTGGGGGGGCGGTACCGCATCTTCTTCCCGGTGGAGATGACGCTGATGGTGAAGGCCCTCGTCACCTTCGAGGGCGTGGGCCGGACCCTGGATCCAGACCTCGACGTGGTGGCGGTCTCGCGGCGCCACGTGCAGCGGATCTTCCGCGAGCGGTTCAACCCCTTGACGCTAGGGTCGGAGCTGCTGAGCAACGCCCCCGAGCTGGTGGATGTGGCCCTGAAGCTCCCCCAGCTGCTGACGTCTGGGGCGGCGCAGCTCGAAGAGTCGTTGACCGATCAGCCCCCGAGTGATCCCCTGTCCGGGGTCCGGAGCAGCGTCATTGCCGGGGCCTGCATCGTCGGAGGGGTGATTTCCGTGGTGCAGGGCGGGCCGCTGTGGCTGTCAATCCCCCTATTTGTGATTGGGGCGGGCCTGGCGGTGTGGGCGCGGTAGGTCGAGCTTACGTTTGGCTCGGGACAGACCGATTGGCCCGCTCCGCGTGATTGTGCAGACGGTCCAGCAGACCGTCGAGGCGATCGAGGGTGTCGCTGGTCGCGCGGAGCACCTCCGCCATCGAAGATGCGGGGCGCTGCGACTCGTGGTCCCGGGCGGAAGGGGAGGTGTCGTAGAGGGAGTGGGGGGCGTCGAGCACGTCCCGGCGCAGCCACAGGCCGTGGCGCTCTAGGATGGGCTGGAGCACCTCCGCACGAGAACGCAGGTGACGGCGCGTAGCCTGGTAGGCGTGCTCGCAGATGTCGTGCCGATTCTTGAAGCTGAAGATGTTGGAGAAGAACAGGTGCGTGTCGTCGCACTCTGGCTCAATGAGAATGATGTCCGCGTCGGGATGGGTATGCGCGTACTTCTTGAAGCCGGTCTGCTTGCGAGAGTCGACGATGGCGCGAAATGTCTGGGACAGCACGGTCGGCAGGCCCCGATCGGCGAGGGACGGGCCGTGGCCGTTCGTTTGACGATCGAGCAACCGCTCGGCGTGTTGCTTGAGCTGGACGTTGATCGGCACGATGGGGTTGATGCAAAAGAGGAGGTCGGCGCCGGCATCGAGCCCCACACTCGCGTGCACGGTGCGGCGTGCCACCCCGTCAATGTAGTGCTGGCCGTCGATCTCGACCGGGGTGTACAGGCCCGGAAGTGCGGTGGACGCCTGGATGGCCGATGAGATGGGGACATGGTCGTGCCCGGGCTCGCCGAAGACCGTAACGTCGGCGGAGTCGAGGTTCATGGCCACGACGTACAGCTTCCGCTTCAACCGGCGAAAGTCGTTGGTGCGGCCGCTGGCAGAGAGGGCCTCGGCAAGAAAGCGCTCCAGCGAGGCATTGGTGAAGAGGCCCGTGGGCACCAGGGCCCCAAACGTCGCGAGAAGCCCGAGCAAAGACAGGTCGCCCGGATTGAGGAGGTAGTGCCGAAGAGACGAAAAGAAGGCCCCGGGCAGGCGCCCCAGTCGACCCGCGTATTCGCCCACGGCCGGCCGGAAGAGCACCTCCGGCTCCAGGTTGAGGCTCGAGTCGGACGATTCCGAAACGACGGCTCGACTGAGTTCGCGTGCAGAGACGCTGCTGGCCAGCATGCTCCCGATCAAGCTGCCCGAGCTGACGCCCACGTAGATGTCTAAATCGTGTAGACGACGTCCCTCAATCGCCTCGTCGAGGGCACACAGCGCCCCAATCTCGTAGAGGGCTCCCTCAACGACCCCACCCGCACAGGCGAGGCCAAGCGTGCTGGAGCCGGTGGGAGAGGAGGGCATCGAGTAGGGCGGGTAGTGAGAAACGGTTCGGTCCGCCGTATTCGTCGTCCACAAAAGCGGTTCCGGACGTGCCTCGTCGGACACGTTCTGGGGGGCTCTGCGAGGGAAAAGGCGCCCTCCGTCTTGGAGGGCGCCTCGTCCCCAGAGGAGCAAATTCGAGGCCAGGCGGTGAGAAGATCTACGATTCGTCCGAGGAAGGCTCTTCCGCCTCCCCGAGGCGGTCGGCAAGCGCCTCGACCTGTCTGGACAGGTGGTCTACTTTTTCTGCCAGGTCGTCGACTTCCGTCTGGGTGGGAACGCCGAAGCGCTCCAGGGCGGCCTTTACAGAGTCGGCGAGCATCGACTGCGTTTCCTCCCCGGCCTCTTCGAGTTGGGCGAGGGCCTCGTCGCTCTGCTCGCGGACCTTCTCGGTCGCCTCTTCAATCTTGGCCTGGCGCTCCTCCTCAAAGTCCTGTCCCCGGTCCACGAGGCGATTGAAGAGCTTCGTGCCTTCCTCTTCGACCGTAGCTAGGGCCCCAAGGCCAGCCAGCCACACCTCGCGGCCGCGCTCGGTAAGTTCATCCTGTAGGTTTTCGGAGTCGGGGGCGTCGGGTTCAGTCGTCATGGCGTGGGAAAATGGGTTGTGAACGAAGCATGCGGAAAGGAGAGTCAGTCCCGAGAGGGCGGCTGAACGGGCTCGGCGGTGGGCGTCTCCCCGGAAGCCTCTTGGGGATGTCGTTGGGCGTCTGAATCCGAGGCGGACGGGGCGTCGAGGTCGTCCAGCAAAGCGGATAGTCGCTGCTCCAGGTGGCGCAGCTGTCGTCGGAGGGCGTCGAGGTCTCGCCTTCGGGGGCTCTGAACGAGCCGTTTCAGTTGCCCCACCGAGCGTTCCACCAGGCCGTCGACCGTCGATCGGATCTGGTCGAGTCCCATGTCGAGGGCCTCGCCACTGCGACGCAGCAACGTGTGGAGCAGGTCCGGCGGGATGACGGGGGCGCCGTTCCTTCCCTCTTCCAGGATGATCTGGGTGAGCGTCTGGGCTGTAATGTCTTCACCGGTCGCCTTATCCACGACCTCGACGGTGTTGCCTTGCCGTACGAGCGCGGCGATGTCGCTCAACGACACGTACTCGCTCGTTTCGGTGTCGTACAGCTTTCGGTTGTCGTAGCGCTTGATCCGTCGAGCCATAACCAGGGCAGCAGAGCCTTCGTAACACGATGCATCAATTGTGTTCATCCGTTTTGACGCAGTGCGTTATAAATTGATCCGGGGGCGTCACGACGGGCCAGTAGGGCAAATCAGGAAGCTGTAGCTGGGAGCCGGCGGGGTCTGGAGCGTTCGGGAGGGCGGGAGCGCTGAGGAGAAACGAACTGCGCCCCAGAGCCGTCGTCTTCTTGGTCTCCCGGTGATGCCCGCGTTCCATATGCCCTACGACACCGTCGACGACACGCGTCTGCACTACACCGAGCGGGGGCGGGGCGCCCCCCTCCTCTTCGTGCACGGCCTGGGGTCGAGCAGCCGCGACTGGGCCGCGCAGGTCGAGGACTTCGCCAAGCGCTACCGTGTGCTTCGGGTCGACCTCCGGGGGCACGGGCGCTCCGAGCGGGGCGAAGGCCCGTATTCCATTGCGCAGTTTGCGAGGGAGGTGGCTGTGCTCTTGCGCAAGCATGCGCACGGACCGGCGCACGTGGTGGGCCTGTCCATGGGGGGCATGGTCGCCCTTGAGTTGGCTGCGAGTGCCCCGCGGCTTCTCCGCAGTCTTGTCGTCGTCAACAGCGTGGCCGACATGCGGCTCCACTCGTGGCGCGACGTATGGTTTTACGTCTCGCGCCGGCTGGCGGTGCAGGCCCTCGGCATGCGGCGGGTTGGGCGGCTGCTCGCCCGCCAGCTGTTTGTGAAGCCGGATCAGGGGGCCCTCCGGCGCACGCTCGTCGAACGCTGGGCCGGAACCGACAAGCAGGCCTATCTCTGGTCGATGGATGCGATCATGCAGTGGAGCGTGGCGGACCGCCTCCACCGCATCGACACGCCCACGCTGCTCGTGTCCTCGGACGAGGACTACACCCCGGTGGCAGAAAAGAGACAAATGAGGGCACAGATGCCCCGGGCCGAGCTTGCCGTCGTGCACGATGCCCGGCACGCGCTGCCGGTCGAGCGCCCAGAGGCGTTCAACGCAGTTGTGGACGACTTCCTGAGGCGAGTTGAAGGGCGGTAGACGAGACTGCCCCGGCCACTCGCGACTGTTGCGGGGGCATGCACGGATCAATGCACGTAACTTCCGGCGTTGACGTCGACGGTAGTGCCGGTGGCGTGGTCCGCGTGGCCGCTGGCGAGAAACACGACGACCGAGGCCACGTCGGCGGGCTCGGTGAGCTCGTTGAGCGCAAGGTCGCTCGTCGCGTGGGCCTCCCCGTACTCGTCGATGAAGTCCTGCGCCATGTCGGTGCGCGTGAAGCCGGGGGCGAGCGTGAAGGCCTTGACCCCGTCCGCCCCAAATTCGCGGGCGATGGAGCGCGTGAGCGCAACCAACCCGGCCTTGGAGGCGGCGTACGTCATGTAGTCGGGCGTGTCGCCCCGAAACGCGGCCCGCGAGGCCACGCTGATGATGCGCCCCCCGGACGGCGACCGGGATCGGAAGTGATCCAGGGCATGCCGGCACAGCAGCTCGGGGGCCCGTAGGTTGACGTGCATCGTCTCGGCCCACGCGTCGCCCCAGGACGGGGTGTCATCGTCCAGGGGGGTCGGCACGGCCACGCCGGCGTTGAGCACCAGGGCGTCGAGCCGTCCGTAGGCGTCGACCACGCGCTCGATCAGAGCGTCCGTCGCCTCCAGGGCCGAGAGGTCGGCCTGGAACGCGCGGGCGCCGCGGCCGCAGGCTGCTACGACCTCCGCCGCCGCGTCTTCACTCCGGCCGTAGTGCACGGCCACGGTGGCCCCGGTGTCGGCGAGGGCCTCGGCGGCGGCCCGCCCGATGCCGCGGCTCGCGCCGGTGACGAGAATCGTTTGGTCGGTGAGGTCGAGGGTCACGGTGGAATTGATCGTCAGGCGGAGTGCAGTGAAAAGAGCGGGGAGGAATGAACCGTGATGCGTGGAGCGTGATGCGTGAGGCTGTCCCACTCCACCGGTCACGCTTCACGGCTCACGCGTCACGGCTCGCCGCTGAAGGAAAGCACACAGGGAGGAGCGTGGCGATCCGGAGTCGGAGGGGCTTCTATCGATAGTACCGGGTCGCGTAGTCGGGGTCGTACGTCGAGTCGGCCCGGACGACGTCGAAGCGAATGCGGCCGATCGGACGCCCGTCGGGCGTTTCGACGGTGACGCGCCATCGTCCCGGAGAGACGTGCCGCTTGTAGGTGACGCCCCGGTAGCCACTGCGCCGCCCGCCCACCACCTGATACGCAATGCGGTCGGTATCCACCCAGGCGTCGCGCGAGGGCACGTAGCGCTGCCAGCGATGGGTGACGTCCGCCTGGAAGGCAGTCGGGGCGTAGAGGGCCGTGAAGCAGTGCACCGTGTCTGTGGGGGCGTAGTGGAAGGGGGCATCTCCATTCCCCGTCCAGAACCAGGCCCGGGAGGCACGTTCTTGACGAAGCACGAAGGCGTCCCCCGCCCGGTCGGCGTCGTGGTACACCCCAATATGCTCGAGGGCGAGCGGCACCGGCGGAATCCAGTGCTGGACGTAGAAGGTGGTGAGCCCGCCGAAGAGAAGGGCGATCACGCACAGGGCGCCCAAAAAAGACCGGAGGCGGACGAAGACCCCCTGCAGGCGAAGCACAAGCAGCAGTCCCGTAGCCACACCGACACTCAGGATGCCGCTCGTCAGAAACACCCAGAAGCCCATCGTTCCCAGGACGACGGGCAGGAGGAATGTGAGGTAGCAGAAGACGGCCAGGAAGTAGAGCCCGATGAGCAGGTGCCCGCTCTGGTGGCGGCTCCCGACCCACTCGTTGACGAGGAGGAGTCCCACCAGCACGAGCAGGAACAGAGACGCCGTGGTGAGGGAGGCGCTCCGCGTATAGTAGATCACGTAGGCGCTAAACAGTCCGCCGGTTAGGAACTGAATCGCACCGACGGACCACGTACTGAGCGCCCGAAGCGATGGGGGGAGCGGGCGGCCGTGCCGGTCGAGAAGAGTGAGTGCGATCGCGCCCCCGAGCAGCAACAGGTACCCCCCGAGGATAACGTTGTCGAGCAGGGCGCCGACACGCTGGAGGGTGAGGGCGTCCCAGGTGACGCCGCCAAAGAAGAGGAGAAGCGGAGCGAGCGTCTCGTGGCGGTGATACAGCCGCCGGACGAGGCGATAGTGAGGGCGCCGAGCGAGGCCCTGCACCAGGCGGCCCAACGAACCCATTCCGAAGGGGGCCTCGGACGTAGAGTCAACCGTGCGATTCGACGACATAGGCACGCAGGGGGCTCCGTCCCGTGCCGGGGCCCAACGGAACTGCGATTGGGGCCTGGAGGGGGGGACGACGATCTACGCGTTCGGGGTCGGAAGGTCCGGCTTTGTCACGCCCACGGCCTCGGCGTCGGGCTTCGGCTTGTCGTCCTGAGGCCGGCGCCAGAGGGGGACGGACGAGCAGGGCTCGCCGTACATCAGCTTTTTGGCCACGCCCTGCAGCTTTTGGGTGGCACGGACGTAGGCCATTTCCGGCACCACGTCGTCCCCACAGCCCTTGATGACGACGGGCTTGTCCTCGTAGGCCGACCAGTCTTCCGCGTCGAGTGCCGCCACATAGTACTCGCGCCGAAGGTCGTTGGCCCGGCCGAAGGTGGTGGACTGGGCACTGTCGCGAAGCTCCGACGCAATCAGCATGTACCCCCAGGTCGGCACAATGGCGTCCGTCGAGCAGTGCAGGGCGACATGCTCGTCCGCGTACTGGGACCAGTCGTGCGCGTCGACCTCCGACCGGAACTCTTTCTCCTTCAACATCAGGCCGTCCACGAGAAACGTGCTGATGTCGAGCTCCGTGACGGAGCGATCGTCCCAAAGGTCGGCCAGGTTGTAGACCTCGATTTCGCCCTGGGCAACGCGGTTCTCAATCGATTCCATGGGGAAAAGAAGTATTGGAAAGTACACGCATCCGAGCCACACTTTAGAATCGCCGCGGCACGGGGCGAGTTTCTTCGACGGCGTCCCGGATCGGGTCAACGCCGGCCGACCGGGCAGGCACGCCCAACGCCGGGCGGGTGCATCGGTTTAGGCCGCACTGATCTCGTCGTCGAGCCGGTTCAGGTACGACCGCATGTACGCTGCGCGCCGCTTGGCCTCGGTGCGCCCCGCCTCGGTTTGCATCGTGTCGGGGAGGCGCAGCAGTTTGGCGTAGAAGTGGTCGAGCGTGTACCTGTCGTCGTCGGGGGCGCGGTCGTCACAGAACGGGTCGTCGGGGTTGTAGAGCGACTGGTCCAGCGCCCCGCCCACGGTGAAGCAGCGGGCAATGCCGATGGCCCCGAGGGCATCGAGCCGGTCGGCATCCTGTACCACCTTCGCCTCGACGGTCTCGGGGGCGGTGTCGCCCGAGTAGCTATGGGCGGCGATGGCGTGCTCGATGTCGGGAATCCACTGATCGGGATACTCCTCGTCCGCGAGAAAGTCGTGGGCCGCGTCCGCCGCGCGCCGCGCGGCCTCGGCACGGTTGGGGGCATCCTTCGGAAGGACCACGCAGTCGTGGAGCCAGGCGGCGGGCACGACGACGTCCATCTGGGCCGTTTCGTCCTGGGCCAGCTGGCGGGCCGTCGTCACGACGCGGTCAACGTGGGCACGGTCGTGGGCCGCGTCGGCGTCGGCGGCTTGGGCGTCGAGGAAGGCGGCGAACCGGTCTTCCCAGAGGCCCCAGGCGTCGGTGGAGGAAGGCATGGCGCTGTGCAGGCGTGTGTGAGAGATTAAGGCGAAGGCAGGGATCCAGCGCGGAGCATCTGCCCGCAGCGTGCGTGTCCCCTACAGAGTGTCTTTTGCGAAAGAACCGGTGTCTGATGGCCTCGATGAACGTGACCCCTGTACGGCGCGACGCGGACTGGGAGAAGGCCCGTGCCATTCGCACGCAGGTATTCGTGGAAGAACAGGAGTGCCCCCCCGACGAGGAGTGGGACGGGCACGACGCGACGAGCCGGCACGTGCTGGGGTGGGTGGACGGGAAGGCCGTCGCCACGGCGCGGTGGCGCACGGTGGCGTACGACGAGGAAATCGTCGCCAAGCTTGAGCGCTTCGCCGTTCTGGGCGGCCACCGCGGACGAGGGCACGGCACACAACTCGTGCGGACGGTCCTCGACGATGCCCGCCGCGCCGGCTTCGACACGTTCCTGGTCCACGCCCAGGCGCACCTTCGGGACTGGTACGAGGGCCTCGGGTTCGAGTCGACGGGCCGGGCCTTCGAGGAGGTCGGCATTCCCCACGTCGAGATGGTCCGACGTGAGGATCCGTGAAGGCGTGACCGGTCGTGGGGGCGCCCCCCTCCTCGGGAAGGCTGTGCTTCGGGGCCTGCATCTGTGTGTGCCCCCTACTCGCGCAGCCCAGCACTGACGACATCCGGGTTGGTCCGCACGGTCGCGGCCTCCAGCAGCGCGTTGATCTGATCCTCGACGGCCTGCTGCCGGCGCTCCTTTGTCATTTGCTTCCGCGCCTTGGTCGTATCCATCGGTTCCCCGGCGTTGGTCAGGCGGATGACGTGGAAGCCGAACCGCGTACGTACCGGCTCGGGGGCGACGTCGCCGGAGTCGGAGAGGGCGTAGGCCGCCTCGGCAAACTTATCGACCATCCGGTCCCGGGTAAAGAAGCCAAGGTCGCCGCCCTTCTGGGCGGATGGGCCCTGGCTGTGGCGGCGGGCGAGTTCAGCAAAGTCGACGTCTTCCATCTCTGCACTGTCTACGAGGGCCGCCGCGGCCGTTCGGGCCGAGTCGACCTCCGACGCCGGGGCGTTCTCGCCTGCTTTAATCAGAATGTGCTGGGCCCGGATGCGCCGATTTTTTTCGCTGTACGCCGTGACGTCGTCGGAGGACGGCTCCTCGTAGTTCTCGGCCATCTGTCGCTGCAACTGCTGTTGACGGAACTGATCGGCCAGCAGGCTGCGGACCGAGTCGACCGTCATGTTGTTGCGGGCCAACTGCTTCTGGAACTGTTCCTCAGTTTCGTACCGCTGCTTGAGCTTCTGGAGGCGTGCGTTCACCTGCGTGGGGTCGACTTCAAGGTTCTGGGCCCTGGCTTCTCCCCGAAGCGCATGCTGACGCGCAAAGCCGCGAATAAGCTGGCGGTGCGTCTCCTGCATCCGGTCCTCAGACTGCTGACCGGGGGGCTGGCGCTTCATCGACATCCGCACCTGCTGCTGGTAGCGCTGGGCCGAGAGGGTGTCGGTGCCGTACTCGGAGGACACGACAAGGGCCACAGTGGAGTCGGACACGGGACTCCCCACCTGGTAGGGCACGTCCGCGGTCTCGGAACGGGTTCCGCTTTCCCCCCCGCACCCGACCAGCAAGAGGAGGGCGGGAAGCGCAACGACGGGGAGAAGGCGCGAAAGGGCTGGGGGACGCATGGGCACGAGGCGGTCGGTCGGGGGAGTGCGAAGAGAAGGACAGTGCGGATTGACGGGCAGGGGCCCCAGAATGTACCGGGGAGTTGGAAATCGGGGCGCGCACTGCCAACAACCGGTGGATGCACGTCCCCCCGCACGGACATGTTTCTCGAAGCGCCGGGCAAACGTGCCGCCCACGCGTGCAGGACGAGGAGGCGTCCCGAGGCGACATCGCGAAGCGAACGCGCCCCCGTGGGGTTGAATTTCCGTGAACGCGAAACCTGGGGCGAATTGTTAGATACGCCCATTTGGATTATAGACGCAATCCGCCGCGTTCGTCTAGGGGTCTAGGACGCCGGCCTCTCACGCCGGTAGCACGGGTTCGAATCCCGTACGCGGTACATCACGACGTCTTTTTGAGGCGCTGGCCTTCCTCCTCCCTCCCCCCGGGCCAGCGCCTCTTTTTTGTTGGGGCCCGGCAAGGGCCCGATCCCCGGCCCGGGCGCAATACAACGAAAAAGGCGACGATCCCGGCCGGGACCGTCGCCGTGACGTGCAGCGCAGAAATGCAACGCAGAAAGGGAAGGGGGGGCGCCGATCTACGCGTCCTCCTCCGAATTGTCCGCGACCTCCCCGTTGGGCTGGATGGACCTTAGGCCCTCCAGGTTGTCGGGGTTCAGAACGTTGTCCACGAGGCCGTACTCCTCGGCCTCCGCCGCGCTCATCCAGTAGTTGCGGTCGGCATCCGCCTCAATCTGGTCGATGTCCTGGCCGGTATGGAGGGCCAGAATCTCGTAGAGGCGCTCCTTGAGCCACATGATCTCCTCCGCCTGAATCTCGATGTCGGAGGCCTGGCCCTCGGCCCCGCCCATTGGCTGGTGGATCATGACGCGGGAGTTGGGGAGGCACGCGCGGCTGTCGTCCTCGCCGGCTGCGAGCAGCACCGAGCCCATCGACGCCGCCAGGCCCACACAAATGGTCGACACCGGCGCGCCGATGTACTGCATCGTGTCGTAGACGCCGAGGCCGCTGTAGATCACACCGCCCGGCGAGTTGATGTAAAGGTTGATGGGCTTCTCGGAGCTCTCGCTCGCCAGATAGAGAAGCTGCGCAACCGTCAGGTTGGCAATCTGGTCGTTGATCGGCGTGCCGATGAAGACAATGCGCTCCTTCAGCAGGCGACTAAAGATGTCGTAGGCCCGCTCGCCCCGGGTCGTCTGCTCCACGACCATGGGCACGAGCCCCGACATGGGCTGGTCGCCCAGGTCCCCGTCGTAGATGCCGCCGGGGAGCGAGGTCAGGCCTCTGCTGAACTTGACAAAGTCATCAACCATGGAGTCGGTAGGCGTTCCTGAAAGGCTCAAAAACGGACCGTCTCGAACCCGAATTTCGGGGCGGTGGTTCCCCCTCACGGGCATCACGGGACGGGAAAAGTACAGTTACGGCGCCATGCGCTGCCGCTGCGCCTGCTGTTGCTGCTGTTGTTGCATCTCCTCCTCAAACTCCTCTCGGCTCTTGGACTCCACGTCGAGGCGGTCGAACAGGAAGTCGTACACCTTGTCGCTCAGAATCTGCTGCTCCACCTTCTCCATCATCTGCGGCATGGTCTGGTAGAACTGCTCGATCTGCTGAGCGGTTACCTGCTCCTCGCCTCCGGACTGCTCGGCGAAGAAGGTCTGGATTTCCTCATTGGAGACCGCCAGGTCCTGCTCCTCCACAATCTGATCCCGGATGAGCATCCAGCGGCCCTGGTCCTCGGCGTCGCGGCGGTTGCGCTGGCGGAAGTGCTCCTCGTCGAAGTCCTCGGGCAGTTCGCCGTCGTTTTCGTCCTCCACCTGCTTGACGAACGAGTCGAGGTAGCCCTCGATGACCGACTCGGGCACGGGGACGGGGTGGAGCTCCAGCATCTTGTCGATCACCTCGCCCTGCGCCATCTCCCGGGCCCGTTCGTCCCAGGCCTCCTGTAGGCGCTCGCGGATGTCGGTGCGGAAGGCCTCCAGGTCGTCGAACTCCCCTTCGGTGACGCGGCGCACAAACGCCTCGTCGAGCGGCGGCAGGTCGCGGCGCTTCACGTCGTTGACCGTCACCTCGTAGAGGCGGTCCTCACCGTCTCCCTCATGCTCGTGTGGGTGCCCGTGCCCGGCATGCTCGTGGGCCGGATGCTCTTGGGGCAGCTCCACGCGGAACGTGTCCCCCGCTTTCTTTCCCACGAGGGCCTCTCGGAGCTCCTCCTTCAGGCGATCGTCGTCGAGGAAGAAGGTGAGGTCCTCGTCCTTGTCCCCAATGATGGGAGTGTCCGTATCCGGGTCGATGCGCTGGAGGTCGATGTTGACGTAGTCGGTGTCCGCGGCGGCCTCCTCTTCGAGGGGCAGCAGGTCGGCCTCCTCCTTCCGAAGACGCTCAATTTCGTCCTCCACGTCCTCCTCGGTAATCTCGGGGTCGAGCATTGTAATCTCGACCGACGAGAGATCCTCCAGCTCCACCTCGGGCCGGACGCCGAACCGAAGGGTGGCCTGCAGGTCGGCGTCCAGCTCGTAGTCGAGGTCCACCAGCGTCGGCTGGCCGAGCGGCTCGATCGCGTCGGTCTCCTCCACTTCTTCTTCGAAGGCCTCCTGCACGAACTGCTCGGCCACGCGGTAGCCGATTGCCTCGCCGTGCATCTTCTTAACGAGGCCGAGGGGCACCTTCCCCTTGCGGAAGCCCTGCACGTCCATGTTCTTGCGCTGGGCGTTCAGGGCCGCCTTGAGCTTCGGCGCCAGCTCGTCGGCCGTGGCGTGGAGGTCCAATTCGTACTCGACCGGAGAGGCCTTCGAGAGTGTGGTGTCCATAAGCGACAAAAGGGTGCGCTGAGAGGGCGAGAGCGAGGGCGGGCCGCCCGGCGTTCCGAAGGGCTCCGGAGAGCGGGCGCTCATCCCTTTAAGGGGAACGTCTCTAGAATGCACGATCCCGCGAAAAGATCGGTACGAACGCCTATGATCGGCGTCCGGGGGCCGAAAACCCCACAAATCCCGGATGAAAAGCGAGTGCGGGAGGCGTGAGGAGGGATGCGTGAAGTGTGCCCTGGGGGACCTCAATGGGGGCTATCTTCACGGATCACGTGTTATGGAGGCTACCGATTATGGAGGCTACCGATACGTGGCCCACCGCGCGATCTCGCGCAGGCCGGGGGTCTTGCCGTACGAGAGAATGCCGACCCGGTAGATGCGCCCGGCGACCCAGATCATCCCGACGAAGGTGCCCACCAGCAGGACGAACGCCGTGGCGACCTCCCACAGCGGAACGGAAGTGATGGCAAGGCGCAGCACCATGAGGATGGGGGAGAAAAACGGGATGATGGACGTGACGATCGACACCGTCGCGTTCGGGCTCTCGATCACGAAAATGAGGAAGAGAATGGGCAGGATGAGCGGCGTCAGGACGGGCAGCAGCAGGTTCTGCGCGTCCTGTTGCTGCTCGACGGCCGAGCCCACGGCGGCGAAGAGGGAGGCGTACAGGAGGAAGCCGCCCACGAAGAACAGGATAAACCAGACGACGAGATCGAGGGGAATGGTGGGGATGGAGATGCCGGCCGCCTCCCGCATCGCGTCCGGGGAGGCCCCCGGGGAGGCGCCCAGGTCGGACGGGGCGAAGAAGAGGGCCAACACGGGCCCGATGGCCGCCACGCCGCCCGTAGCGAGCGCGGCCCACGTTACCATCTGGGTCAGTCCCATCGCCCCGATGCCGAGCACCTTGCCCATCAGCAGCTCGAACGGACGGACCGACGAGACGATGACCTCGACGACCCGGCTGCTCTTTTCTTCGATGACCCCCTGCATCACGTACTGGCCGTAGAAGAAGACGGCAAAATAGATGGCGAACGCCATCACGTAGCCGAGGGCAGTGTAGGCGAGGGTGGAGTCGTCCGTGGTGCCTTCCTCCTCGCTCAACTTGCGCGTGGCGAGCCCCACGTCCGAGTCCACGATGGACAGCACGTCCGTGGAGGCGCCGGCCGTCGCGAGGCGGTGCCGCCGCACCACCCGGTTGACCCGCGCGTCGAGGTCCGACCGGAGGGTAAGCCCCCCGCCCTCCACCGAGTAGTAGGTGGCCTCTCCCGTGCCGTCCAGCAGCGACGCGGGCAGCCGCAGGTACCCGTCGTACCGACCGTCCCGCACGGCCCGCCGCACCGAGTCCGTCGGGGCCTCGACGGGGCGGAAGGTAAGGCCCTCCCCGCCCGTGGCCGTGAGCGAGTCGGCAAGCCGGCCGGTCTCGTCCATGACGGCGACGGTCTGCTCGTCGGTCTGGTCGGCGAGGTACCCGAACAGGGCGGGTGCCGCGAACAGAAGGACGGCCCCGAACGGCACCAGGAGCGTCGCGAGCACGAACGCCTTCGACCGAACGCGGCGCCAGAACTCACTACGCAGAATGAGCCAAATCTTGTGGAACGACATTCGGGGTCCGGGGGCGGGGTGGGAGAGACACAAGAGCGAGTCGGAGCGGCGGCGGTCAGGCAGCGCCCGCGGCGGCCTCTTCGCGCATGCGCTGGGCCTCGGCCTCCCCCACCACCTCGACGAAGATCTCGTTCAGGGGCGGGGCCACGCGCTCGTAGCGGTAGAGCTCGTCGGTGCGATCGAGCGCGCGGTTGAGCACCTGCCGGGCGTCGGTGCCGTCGGCCAGGGTCAGTTCGGCGCGGTGGGCACTGCGGGTGTTGATGCGCACCTGCCCGGCGGCCACGAGCTCGTCGATGAAGGCGCCGTCGCCGTCGAACTCGAGAACGAGCGTATTCTGTCCAAACTGCGCCTTCACGTCGCGGAGCGGGCCCTGGAGGACCACGTCCCCCTCGGCCATCAGGCAGATGTCGTCGCAGAGCTGCTCCACCTGCTCCATGCGGTGGGAGGCAAACAGGATCGTGCGATCGTCGCGGCGCAGCTCCAGGATGATGTCGCGCAGGAGGTCGGCGTTGATGGGGTCGAGGCCGCTGAAGGGCTCGTCGAAAATGAGGAGGGACGGGTCGTGCAGCAGCGTCGCGATGAACTGGATCTTCTGCTGCATGCCCTTCGATAGTTCCTCGGTCGTCATGTCGGCCCAGTCGGTGGCGTCGAAGCGGTCGAGCCAGTAGTCGGCCCGGTCGGCGGCCGTGGCCCGCGAGAGGCCCTTGAGCGTGCCGAGATAGACGAGCTGCTCCTTCACCCCGAGGCGCTTGTAGAGGCCCGACTCCTCCGGCAGGTAGCCCATCCGCTGTTGGCTCCAGGGCCCAACGGTGCGCCCGTCGTAGCGAACCGCGCCGGCGTCGGGCACGGCAATGTAGGTGATCATTCGGATCGTCGAGGTTTTGCCGGCCCCGTTGGGCCCCAGAAGGCCGAGGATGCGGCCGGGCTCGGCCGAGAACGACACATCGTCGACCGCCACGGTGTTGCCGTAGCGCTTCGTCACGCGGGACACCTCAAGGTGTGCCATAAGAAGGAAAGGTTAAGAGATGCCAGAACGCGATCCTCCTGTTAAGAAAGAAGGCACAGGGGGAAAAAGAAACCGTCGAGACTGACGAGGCGCCGGACGGGAGAACGACGTGTTGAGCGGGCCGATGAGCCGCCCCGTGGAGGCCCCCGCGCCCAACCCCCCAGGCGAGAGGCTACAGCTCCGCCATTTTCTCCGGGGGAATGCCGATAAGGTAGCGCTGTTCGATAATTTCTTCGTGGACGTTGAAGAGGCCAGTGCCGCGGAAATCCACCGCGATGTCGGAGCCGTTGATGCGCTTCACCTCGCCGATGCCATAGTACGAGGGCTGCGGGCCGTAGTAGACCAGTTGCCCCTCGGACAGTCGGCCGTCCCGGCGGGCGTCCCGGTGAAAGGCCGGCACCTCTTGGAGACGATCAAGCTGATACGGAGTGGAAGACTCGTCGGAGCGGTTGCTCATGGTACTGCGGGGCCTGGTAAACACTGGTAGAGCGTACGAAACGTGTGAGGCCAGGTTCGCCCGATCCCTCTGGTGCACGTTTCGCCGTCCGTCAAAGAAGTGAAACCATCGAGACGACTCCGGGGGGCGAGACGAGGGTGCCGACGAGAGAGGCAACTCTCGGCCCGGCACCGCGTTGACGACGGTCCTATTGCCCTGTGCAAAACCGTCCCTAAGAGCCCTATCGGGGCACGAATGGGCGGACGACCCCTCAATGGCTTTGGTTTGAAGGCGCCCCGTTATGCGCTACGATTCGACGATGGTCGACCGACAGGTGGGCCGAAACGCTGAGCTCTTCGCACAGTCCGTCGCTGAGCTGGACTCGCGCGAGGAGCGATACCCGTATCTCCGCATCCTCATTAGTCTCATCGACCAGGCCCATCCGGAGTGGCGGCAGGCCCCCAAGAAGGTGGAGCGGATTGCCGACCTTGCCCACGAACTGAGCGGCGGCCAACTCGACACCGAGGAGGTGGAGCAGGTGGTTCGGGTGCGGGACAAAGAAAAGGGGTACCGTTAGGACGTCCGCGGACCGGGGTAGAGGGAAGGCCGTCGGTGCCCCCCATCGACGGCGCCGCTACTCCGACACACGGTCGGGATTGGCGTCGACGAAGCTGGCCCATCCGGTGTAGGAGGCCCCGTCGTCGTGCGCGTCGCGGTTGCCGTGGCACAACGCAATGGCGAGGGCATCGGCGGTGTCGTGCGCGAAGGTCTGCTCCCCGGCGGACAGGATCGACTCGATCATAAACCCGACCTGCTTCTTGGAGGCGTTGCCGTTGCCCGTCACGGACTTTTTGACCTCCTTCGGGGTGTACTGGGCCACGGGCAGGTCGCGGTTGAGGGCCGCCATCATCGCGGCGGCCTGGGCCCGCCCCAGCTTCAGCATGGACTGGGGATTTTGGCCGTACACCGGCATCTCGACCGCAAATTCGTCGGGGCCGTGCGCGTCGATGACGTCGACGAGCGCGTCGTAGATCTGCTTCAGGCGGGTGGGATGGTCGTCGGTGTCCGCGAGGCGAATGGTGTCGGCGGCCACGAGGCGCTCGTCGCCGCCGGAGGGGGCGACGAGGCCGTAGCCGGTGGCGCGGGAGCCGGGGTCGACGCCGAGAATAATCATCGGTCTGCACAGTGGGAGGGAAGAAGGGCGGATCCCCAAGATGGCCCGCGCCGGGGTCAATGTCCAGCGGGGAGGGCCACGTCCACGCCGAGCGCCAGCGGGGTGCCGTCGATCTCCAGGGTGGTGTAGACGGACGTCACGTCCCGGAGGCCGTTGATCTTCTCGATCAGGCCCCGCACCGCGTCGCGCTCGTTGGGGGCCAGCGCAACGGTCGTCGCCGGCGCGCGCACGAGGGCGTTCGCCTCCACGGGAAGGCCGGCCTCGTCGAGGGCCTCGCCCACGTCGGCAAAGGCATCCCGGTCGGTGGTGACGACGTACGCCCCGTCGGTCTCGTCGACCTCCTCCGCGCCGGCCTCCACGGCGACCTCGAAGAGCGTCATCTCGTCCGTGGCGTCGGCGGCAATCTCGAAGCGCCCCTTTTGCTCGAACAGGTACGCGACGGACCCGTCCTTGCCCAGGTTGCCGCCGTGGTCGGAGAACAGGTTGCGGAGGTCTTTTACGGTACGATTGATGTTCTCCGTCTCCCCCTCCACGAAGACGGCCACCCCGTGGGGGGCGTAGCCTTCGTAGGTCACCTTCTCGCGGCCCTCCTCCTCCAGCTCCCCCGTGCCCCGCTTGATGGCCCGCTCAATCGTGTCCTTCGCCATGTCCTCCTCCCGGGCCCGCTCTAGGGCCTGCGAGAGGGCCACATTGGCGTCCGGGTCGCCGCCGCCCTCCCGGGCGGCCTTCTCAATCTCCTGCGACAGCCGGGCCCAGACCTTCGACTTGCGCCGGTCGTCCTTTTGCTTCTTGCGTTTTACCTTTGCCCACTTGCGCGTGTGTCCGGCCATGGAGGAGCAGATGGCAATGAGAAGAACGAACGTGTCGTGATGGCGTGTCCCCCCAACGGAGAGCAACGACGGGAGTTGTCTCCGCCCGCACTCCCCAACCGCGAGGCCCAACTGCCATGAGCCCCATGACGAACGAGCCGGAGAACGGACCGATCGTCTTCCTCGTTCCCGACATCCACGACCTGCAGACCGGCGGCAACGTGTTCAACCGGCGGATGGTGGCGGGCCTCCGGCCCGAGACGTCCGTTCGGGTACAGACGTGGGCCCCGGACACACGTCCGGCCCCGGGGCTGAACCGGCCGGGCGCGAGCCTCATCGTGGTGGACAGCCTCCTGGCGCGCCATCCGGACGCGCTGCGGGCCGTTCGGGAGCGCACCGCGACGCCCCTGATTCTGCTCGTGCACTACCTGCGCTGCATCGATCCCCACGCCCCGGACTCGGACGGCGTTGCGGATGAGCGTGCAACCCTGGACGTGGTGGACGGGGCCGTGACGACGAGCCGGTACGTGAAGCAGGCCCTCGTGGGGGAGGGGCCGCCCGCAGAGCGGGTCCGGGTCGTCCGGCCGGGCCTTGGCGAGCGGTACCGCGGGGCCCTCCCCGACCGGCCGGGGCGCGGCAGGCCGCGAATGCTCACGGTGGCCAACCTGCTTCCCGAAAAGGGCCTCCAGTCGTTCGTGGACGTGCTCCGTGCCCTGCGAGATCGGCCGTGGACGTGGACGCTGGTCGGGGACGCCACGCTCGATCCGGCCTATGCCGCAGGCCTCTTCCGGCGGCTCCGGGCGGCGGGGCTCGCCGACCGGGTGACGTGGACCGGGCCGATCGCGCCCGAGGCGCTCCGCACGCAGTACGACCGGGCAGGCCTGTTCGTGCTCCCGTCCCGCTTCGAGACGTGCAGCCTGTCGACCCGCGAGGCGATGGCCCGCGGCCTGCCGGTGGTGGGGCATCGTGTGGGGGGCATGCCGGAGAACGCCGGGGACGCACCGGTGGGCGCCCTCGTGCCGCCGGACGGCCCGCAGCCGCTCCGGGCCGCGCTGCGGTCGCTTCTCACCGACCCGATGGCGCGGGCGCACAGGGGACAGGCGGCGTGGCGCCGCAGTCGCGACTTTCCGACGTGGACGGAGGCGGCGGCTCAGTTCCGGACGGCCCTCGCCACCCTGCGGACGCGGGCCGTGGGGACGGCCCCCTAGGACCCGGCTACGGCACCAGGAGGGACGGCGGCACCCCGCGGGGCCGCAGCGGCGGGAGGGCGGCCGTGTCCGCCGGCGCGGCACCCCGGTCGTGGGCGGCCAGCAGGCGGACGAGAAACGAGTACAGGCCCTCCTGGCGAAGCGTTGGGCTCTCGGGGGTGGGGAGGAGGCCCTCCGTAAACCCATGCCGGCGGGCGTGCGCGACCAGTGTCGAGTCGGTGCTCAGCACGTGGAGGGGAACGGTGCGGTTCGCCGAGTCGATTAGGGGCGGCTGGTGGTCGCCGAGCAGGAGCACGAGGCTGCCGGGCGGGGCCTTCTCGACCAGGTACTCGCGGAGGACGCGCAGCTCGTGGGCCACATGGCGGAGGTAGCGCAGCGGCGTGGGCTGGTCGTAGATGGTGGGGGCGGTGATGGAGTCCGGTAGAAAGACCGGGGGAAACGACTCCGCGTTGGGATGGGGGGAGCGGGTGGCCTCCGTTTGCTCGTTGAATCGGGCCCAGTCGTCGAGGTAGGGCGGCAGGCCGTAGTTCCAGAGCGAGTGCGAGTCGACGGTTTCGAAGAACAGGAAAAACGGATCGGGGGACGGGGTCAGATGCGTCTCGTGGGTGTGGTGGAGGCTGTACTGGTCGGGGGCGTCCGCGAGGCCGTAGGAGGGGCCCCGGTAGTTGAGGTCGTCCCGGTAGGTGGGAACGTCGAAGTCGTAGAGGTTGCGAACGGGGAGGCCGGGACGCTCGAAGGTAAAGGGCTGGAGGGCCACGGTGCGGTAGCCCTGCCCGTCGAGAAAGCGGACGAGATGAGGGACCGTGCGGGTCGAGTCGTCCGCGGCGGCCTGGAACTGGTTGAAGAGCAGCTGGTGGCCCACCCGTGTGCCGGTCAACAGGGAGGCGATGGACAGCCACGACCGCCCGCCCCGCACGGGAATGTCGCTCCGGGCGGTGGCCCGGTGCCAGCCGTTCGCGGCAAAGACCGAGTCGGTGCGCCGCATGAGGGCACGGTACGGGGCGCGAAGCGACGGGTGCGCGTTGAGGGTCGATCCGTACGACTCCACCATGAGAAGGTAAATGGACGGGCGCCGGTTGAGGGCGAGGGTGTCGTAGGCCGCGTAGGCGGAATCGACCGGGGCCGTCCGCATCGAGTCGAGCATCGTTTGGAGGCGCAGCGAGGCCCGGGCGTTGGCCACGGCGCGAGCGGTCGTCGTGCGCACTCGGGTCCGCTCGCCGGACGACTGGTACGTCATGTTCACGGAGCCGAGCTCCAGGGCCGGCCCCACCACGGCGACGAGGGGCCAGGCCGCGAGGTGCACGGCCAGCAGGGCCGCCCGGCAGCCCCCATACCGGCGAGCGCCAGGACGGCGAGGACGCCCACGCGCCACGACCAGAGGTCGAGCAGAAGATAGCTCAGGTTGTCCACGTACTGCAGGTCCTCGTAGAGGATGCCGCTGCGGCGTGTGGCGACGTACACCGTCGCGTCGTACACTTCGTAGAGCAGCAGCAGGCCGAGCCCGAGCCCCGCCCCGAGGCGGGCCGCGCGGGCCCACCGCGTCCGGTGGGCGTAGACGACGGCCGTCCCGAGCACCAGGACCTCCACGCAGAGGGGAAAGTACGGACTTCGGGGGCGCGGCGTCGCGAGGGCCGGAAGGAACGGAAGCAGTGTGAGCAGGCCCCACGCCCCGATGAACGAGCCCCAGACCCGACCGGGGGCGGAGACCGAGGTGTGCCAGCGAGTCGACATGGCGTGATCACTCCGGAGGAGAACGGCGAACCCGAATCGGCGTGCCCCCCCTCTCCGATCAGGGTTCCCTCAACACCCACTGCGGAGCAACGATCCCCCAGAGCGACCGCCCGAACGACACGAGCAAGGCCGCCGTGGCCACGGCCACGAGCGGGCGTGACAGGCCCGGAGGCAGAAGGAACGATACGAGAAGCGCCCCGACCGTGGCCCCGAACACGTACCGGGCGAGGGACGAACGGGATTCGGTCTTCCGGGGCGTCGGAAGGAGAAAGAGCACCACTACGAACCCGTAGCGCAGCAGGCCGGCGCCCACAATCCAGAGCGGGAGGACGTCCCGGAACGCCGCGAGGCCACAGAGCAGAAGCAGAAAGAGGGCGTCGGTCTCTTTGTCGAAGAACGCCCCGAACGACGAGGAGAGATGATACCGACGGGCCAGCCATCCGTCGAGGCCGTCGAGGCCCAAAAAGAGGAGGCTCAGCACGACGAGGGGCCACGGGCCGACGGACGCTGCGGGGGCGAGCAGGCCCAGTAGGCCCACCCGAAGTGCCGTCACGCCATTGGCCACGCCGAATGTGCCGTGGGGGGTCCACCGGGCCCGTTCGATGCCCACAAGTCCCCCAAGCATCGCCACGCCCACGATCAGAATTGGATCGAGGGCCCGGAGCCACACGGCGCCCACGGCCGCGAGAAGCACGGCAACGGCGTTGACGAGCGACCAGCGCTCGATGCGCGTCGTAGACCGGAGGCGTGTCGCAAAGGAGGGCACGAAGGCAAACACCGATGGACATGTTGCACTGGGCAACAACACACGCCGCCCGTCCCCGACGGATTCCTCCTCTACACAATTGTAACGGCTACGGGCAGGCCACGCGAGCAGCGGGAACGACAAAGGTTCAGTGAACATCTTACTTAACCCTTAGAGACTGTGGATGCCGGTCGCTGCATCCGGCCCGGCGCAATACATACAGTGTCATGCGTAGTTCCTCCCGTTCCCCTTGGCGCCGACTCTTGGGAGCCGCGTCCGTCGGTGCGAGGCACCTCTTGTGTGGCCTGCTCGGGGGAATGCTTCTGTGCCTGTGCACGGCCCCTTCCTCCGCGTGGGCCCAGCTCGACATTCCGGAGGTGCAGGGCCTCTCCGGCACGCCCCAGGTCGAAGCAGGGGTTGAGTTGCTCCGCAGGGGGCAGCCCGCGGACGCGGCCGCCCTCCTGCGGTCGGCACTGGACGCTGACTCCGCGCTTGTCTCCCCGGCCCACGGCGCCGCCGCGTACTGGTTGGGCAGGGCCTATCAGCAGGCCGACCAGCCGGGGAAGGCGCGGTCGGCGTGGCGCACAGGGCTCCGGACGCTCTGGAACGTTGGACGGTTCGACGCCCGTCTCGCCGATGCGTACCTGCGTGGCCTCACCCCCGAGCAGCTTCGGGGCGAGCGGCTCTACGCGGTGGACGCCTACCGGTCCCTTCTCGGCCGGGTCGGCACCGACACGTCGGAGGCCATGCGGTCCCTCTCGCGCCGGCGGGTGGCGCAGATGGCCCCCCTCATGGCCGACTCCGCACTGGCCCGCGTGATTCAGCAGGATCGCTCCACGGCCCCTGCGGAATGGACCTTCGAACCCGACGCCGGGGCGGCCCTCGTGGAGTGGTGGCGCGGGCTCGATCCCCTTCCGGCCACCGACGCGAACGAGCGCCTGGAGGAGCACCTCACCCGCCTCGTTCGGGTGCGTCAGAACTTCGCATGTGCCGAGCGGGTCAGTGCGCTCGACGACCGGGGGCTCGTGCACCTCCGGCTTGGAAGCCCCTACAAGCAGCGATCCCTCAACTACGAGGACGGCGAGTTCTTCAAGGAGGTCTACCGCTTCGGGGTGAACGTCCCCCCGTCCAGCTTCCCAAAGAGCGAGATCTGGCTCTACACCCACATCGACGAGTCCGGCTTCTACCTGTTCGCCGAGGACAACACGTCGGATTGCTTCCGGCAGGCGAAGGCCAACGAGCTCATGCCGCGGTACCTGACCCGGCAGCGCGCAGACACGGAGCGGGGACTCAACATTGCCTACTCGGCCCTCATGGCCATGCGGGCCATCTACCGGGAGTTGGCCCTGTTCCATATCAACTTCAGCACGCGATACTCGAAGATCGCCAACTACGCGAGCTGGCAAGAGATGCAGGCGACGGCCGCGAGGGCGGCCGAACGCTCCGGCGGTGGGTCCGGCTCGGCCGGCCAGCGGTCGGCGAAAGTGGGAGCGGGCGTCGGGCAGACCCGGCGGGTCTTCTCGAATTCGTCGATGGGCTACGACTACCCGACCCGGTTCGTCGCCCGCATGGTGACGCGGGCCGAGCGCGAAGACCGAGAGGCCGTGGAGCGGCGCGAGGAGGCGATGCCTCGTCAGCAGACCGCCCTGCTCGATGAGACCGCACGGCTGCCCGTATCGGTGCGGACGGCGCGGTTCCTCGATCCGGACGGCACGACCCGGACGGAGGTCTACTGGGGCGTGCCGGCCGATCGGCTGCGGCTGGGCGAGGCCGGCGCCCCCGCGTCGTCCCTGATCGCCGTCTCGGCGGCGCAGTACGACGACGAGCACCGGCTGCTGCAGCGGACGCGCGGTCGGTATCCGGTGGAGGCACAGACGGGCACGGACACACGGATGATTGTGCCCTCGCCCCTCACCCTGGAGGGGGCGACGGGCCGCTACCGCCTCGGCCTGCAGTGGGGGCAGTACCAGCTGTGGACGTCCGACTCGCCGTCCGAGGGGAAACGGATGGGGCCGAAGCGACGGGTGGCCACCGCCCGTGTCGACTCGCTGGAGCCGCTCCGCGCCGAGGGCCCAGGGGTCGAGATGAGTGACGTGAAGGTGCTCACGCTGCCCGACACGAGTGCGCAGTCCCTGGCCCCTCCCACCGAGCAGGCCACGCCGTACCCGTTCCGCACCCTCACCGAAGAGACCCCCCTCCTGCTCTCCTTCGAGCTGTACCACCTCGCCTACGGCGCCGACGACCGAACCCGGTACTCGATCGCCTACGAGGCGGAGGGGGAAACGAGGCGCGGCTGGACGGAACTCTTCCGCGGCACCGACACGCAACGCACCAGCACCGAGATGACGATGGCGGGCACCGACCGCCGCACGACGGAGGCGATCCTACTCGACCTGTCCGGGATTCAGCGGGACGAGCCGCAGGACGTGCGGGTTACCGTTCGCGTGACCGACGAGGTCACAGGGGCGACCGTCTCGCGGGACGTCGAGTTCGTGCTCCGGCCGCGCGCGGCGGAGGGGACGCAGTGACGACGGGATCGGCAAGAATCTGTTGGGCCCAGTGGGCCGTATAGAAGACAAACTATCTTCCTATCCCTTCATTCGCGATGGCTGATGCAGACCCCGACACGTCCGCTTCCTCCTCAGGCCGGGCCGCTCCCGGCGACGCGCGTCCCGACTGGGCGGGCTTCTGGCGGGTGCGCCGCTGGGACGGGGCGGCGCCGGGCGTGCCCACGTACTACGCCGCCACGCCCCACTCCTGGGAGGTCGTAAAGCACGGCACGGGCCCCGAGCCGCACGTCGCGTCCCACCCCATTCTTGGGGTCGACGGGGACACGATCGTCCTCAAGGACGAGGGGGCCGCCGACGAGGACGCCGAGCGGTGGCACGTGGAGGTCGACGGAGACACGCTCCGCGTAACGGCGCGCACGGGGCCTCACGCGGGGGCCGTGGGGGTGGCCGCCCGAATGGCGACGGACCCGCGTGAGATGGAGGGCGACGTCTCGGAGGGATAGGCGCGTGCACACCTCCAAGTCGGGCGCCTCAACCTCGTCGGCCCCACCGCACGAGCCCCACCGCACGAGCCCCACCGCACGAGCCCCACCGTTTGTGGCGAACGCCACACCCACCTATGCTTGATCGGCTGCTCGGCCGCGTCCACGACACGAAGCACGCCGCGCCCATTCTGCGCGGCTATCTCTGGTGGGGCCTCCTCCTTCGTGCCGTGCTTCTTCTGGCCTTGGGGACACTGCTGGTCGTGGAGGGCAACGTGCTGGCGGAGTGGCTACTGACGGTGCGCCCGCCCGCCCTGCCGCAGGAGGACGTAGAGGAGCTGACCGCCGCGTCGTACACGGTGATCGTAGTGCTCCTGATGGTCGGGACCGGGGCGCGCTGGCAACTTCTTCGTCGACTCGAAGCCGCGGAGGCGGTTCCCGAATCGGCGCCGTCCTCGGGCGAGGGGGCCCCGCCCCTTGGCCGATGAACGGCCCCGCGACGAGAAAGAAGGGGCCGAGGAGGTAGCGGGACGTAGGGCACGCCCGTGCTCCTCAGTAGACCCTGCATGGCTAATACCCAATCACGTAGCCGTCCTTTCGCATCTCCGTGCCGCCCCAGTAGACCTCCTCCTCCGGGTCCCAGCGGATCGCCTGGTAGCCCCCGTAGCCGCCCGCCCCCACGCTTACGCTGTGCCCCCGGCCGCGGAGCGCGTTTACCACGTCCTCCGACACGCCGCTCTCCACGCGGAGCGTCCCGCGCCCGTCCATGGCCTCCCCCGTCGGCGAGCTGCTGCCGTAGTGGCGGTAGCGCGCCGCGTCACCGGCCGCCTGCACGTTGAGGCCAAAGTCGACGATGTTGCTGAGCACCTGCACGTGGCCCTGCGGCTGCATCCCGCCCCCCATGACGCCGAAGCTCAGGAACGGCTCGCCGTCCTTCGTGGCGAAGGCCGGGATGATGGTGTGGAAGGGGCGTTTGCCCGGCTCGTAGACGTTGGGGTGGCCCTGCTCCATCGTGAAGAGGGCACCGCGGTCCTGGAGCATGAAGCCGAGGCCGTCGGGCACGAGTCCGCTGCCCATCCCGGCGTAGTTGCTCTGAATGAGCGAGACCATCATGCCGCTCGAATCCGCGACCGTCAGGTAGATCGTGTCGCCGTTGTTGAGGCGCTCGCGCATGGCCGGGTCTAGGCCAGCGGTCGTCACCGAGCGGGGATTTCCGGCGTCCGGGGCGGACAGCACCTCGTCCATCTCGATCTGTTGCCGCCGTTGCGCGCCGTACTCCTCGGAGATGAGCTGCTGCACCGGCACGTCGGCGAAATCGGGATCGGCGTAGAAACGGGCCCGGTCCTCAAAGGCCAGCTTCTTGGCCTCGGCCTGCACGTGGAGGTAGTCGGTGGAGTTGTGGCCCATGCTCGCCACGTCGTAGCCCTTCAGGATCTGAAGCATCTGCAGCGCGGCGATGCCCTGGCCGTTGGGCGGCAGCTCGAAGACCTCCACGCCGCGGTAGTCGACCGAGACCGGGTCGACCCAGTTGGCCTCGTGCTGACGCAAGTCCTCCATGCGCAGGTAGCCGCCGGTGCGCTTGGCGTAGTCGGCGATGGTCTGGGCGATCTCCCCCTCGTAGAAGGCCTCCGTGCCGTTCTCGGCGATCGTCTCCAGCGTACTGGCGAGGTCCGGATTGCGGAAGACCTCCCCCTCCTCCGGCGCCCGCATCTGGCCGTCGTCCCCCTCAATGAGGTAGGTTTCCTTCCAGTTCTCGCTGTCCGGCAGCATGTCGCTGTTCTCGCGGAAGCTCTCCACGTTGCCCTGCCAGTAGTAGGCGATCACCTGCGAGAGCGGAAAGCCGTCCCGGGCGTACTCGATGGCGGGGGCCAGGTCTTCGCGGAGGGGCAGCGCCCCAAACCGCTCGTGCAGCTTGCCCCACCCACTGGCGGTGCCGGGCACGCTCACCGGCAGGTGGCCGAGCAGCGGAATCTGGTCGCGGTCGCCCAGTTCGCCTTGCAGGTCCTCGTAGGAGAGGCCCTGTGGGGAACGGCCGCTGGCGTTTAGGCCGTACGTCGAGTCCGTCTCCGGGTCGTAGACGATGGCGAAGAGGTCGCCCCCGAGCCCGTTGCCGGTCGGCTCCATGAGGCCGAGTGCCGCGTTGGCGGCGATGGCCGCGTCGACGGCGCTGCCCCCCTGCTTCAAGATGTCGACCGCGATCTGGGAGGCGAGGGGCTGGCTGGTGGCGGCCATGCCGTGCTGGGCCGTCACCGGGCTGCGGGCGAAGTCCGGCCCCGTGAGGCGGTCGCCCCCGCCGTCGCCGTTCTGGGCGAGCGCCGGCGGGGCGGCGAGGAGAAGGGCACAGAGCAAAAGCGAAAACGGCGAGAGGCGGCGCATAGGACGAGGAGCGCAGGTGCGGTAGGTTGGTGGACTCGTAACATAGGGACTAGAGCGCAAAGCGAAAACGGAGCCCACCCCTCCGGGGTCGTCGCTGAGCGCCAGACACATTCCGCTGTGGTTCCGGCGGCCCCCGCGTCGACGCTCTTCGTAGAGACAACCCCGGCTGAATGGGGGCGCCGAAGCGCTCGGGCCGTGCGTGCGCATGCGGCGGCACCACAGATTCACGATCGGGGGACACCAGGGGGCCGTGTTGACGGGCGGTCCGCTACCGCACGCGGAGGCGCTGGCCGGGCTGCAGGGCAGCGGTCCCGTCGTTGAGCCTGCGAAGCTGTTGCACCGACACCCCGTGCCGGCGGGCGATTTCAGAAAGGGTGTCTCCGCGCCGAACGGTGTGGTAGGCCGTGCCGGCGGAGGACGGGTCGGCGCTGGTCACCGGGCGGCCGTCCACGGTCACCTCGTTCGTGACCGCGCGGACGGCATCCAGGGCCGCAGCCACGCGCTCGGCCTCGCGGTACTGCTCGCGGGTGTCGACGTCGCCGCGCAGGGCGAGGCGCCCCCGCACAGCCGACGGGGAGAAGTCGAAGCGCCGAAGGGTTCGGTGCCGGGCGAGGGCCTGCTTGGCCCGGGCCGCCACGCTCGCGTCCGCCAGTCGCTGCGACACCGATCGGGACGCTGTGTCGGTGGGGGAGGACGGCGTCACCGACGGCCGTTGTGGAGACCGGTCCTCCGGGGCCCCGGGCGCAGCTGCTGCGGCCGTCGTGTCCGGCCGGGAGGAGCGCGAGGAGCCCGGCGTGCAGGCGGACGCGAGACTGGCACCGAGGGCGAGGGCCCCGAGAAGAAAAAGAAGCGAGCGGGCAGACATCGGCACGCAACAAAGAGAGACGTTACGCTTCCACGGGCTGCCGGTTGGCGTCGGCGCGTGGGGCCTCGGCCGCGCCGTGCTCGCTGAGCCACCGCTCGGCGTCGATGGCGGCCTTGCAGCCGGTCCCCGCCGCCGTCACGGCCTGTCGGTACGTGCTGTCCTGGGCATCGCCACAGGCGAAGACGCCCGGCACGTCGGTGTAGGTGGACGCGCCCTCGGTCTGGACGTAGCCGGTCTCGTCCATCTGGACCCAGCCCTCGAACGGCCCGGTGTTGGGCGTGTGGCCGATGGCGAGGAAAAAGCCGGTCACGTCGTCCATGACGTGCGTCTGGCCGGTCTCGTTGTTGATCACCTCGATGCCCTCGACCGCGTTCTCGCCGAGTACGTCGATGACCTCCGTATTCCAGACGAACTCGATCTTGTCGTTCTCGAAGGCCCGCTGCTGCATGATCTCCGAGGCGCGCAGCTCCTCCCGCCGGTGGAGCACGTAGACCTTCTCGGCAAACTTCGTGAGGAAGGTCGACTCCTCCATGGCGCTGTCGCCGCCGCCGACCACGGCCACCGTCTCCCCGCGGAAGAAGGAGCCGTCGCAGGTTGCGCAGGCGCTTACGCCCTTCCCGATGAGGCGCTGCTCGTTCTCCAGCCCCAGGTACCGGGCCGATGCGCCGGTCGAGATGATGGCGGTCTGGGCGTAGACCGGGGTTTCCCCGTCAATCAGGAGCCGGAACGGGCGCTCCCGGAAGTCCACGTGCGTGACGGTCCCGTAGCGGGATTCGGTCCCGAACCGCTCGGCCTGGTCCTGGAAGCGGTCCATCATCTCCGGCCCCATGAGCCCCTCGGGGAAGCCGGGGTAGTTCTCCACGTCGGTCGTCGTGGTAAGCTGGCCGCCGGGCTCCGGACCCATAAAAATGAGCGGATTCAGGTCGGCCCGTGCCGTGTAGAGCGCCGCCGTCCAGCCGGCCGGGCCGGTCCCGATCACGACGACGTCTCGCATTTCGGCCTCCGAAAAGTCGACGTCCTCGAACGCCGCAAGGTCTGGATGCTGGTGTCCATTCGTCTGATTTCCGTTCGTGAGGGCTCCGTTCTCGTGCATGGGGGGATCGTTGAGTGAGGGAGCGTTGGGTGGGCGAATGGAGCGGGCACGCGCCGAATGCTCCCGGAGGATGTCTGGAAGAATGCATTCGGCCCGTGCCGCCTGCCATTCGAAGTAGAGGGGCGTCCAGGGCGAAGCCCGACCCGTGCGAAGTCCCCACGGGCGGCGCTGCGCTCAGCCTGGCGCCTGGCATAGCGCCTGGCGTGGCGCTACGCCGGCTGGCCGAGGAGGGCCTCCAGGTTCTCCTTCAGGGGCTGCTTGCCGGCGGCGCCGACAACCTGCTCCTTTGCCTCTCCGTCCTTGAAGAACAGGAGGGTCGGGATGGACCGCACGCCGTACTCCTGGGCGGTCTGCGGGTTTTCGTCGACGTCGACCTTGCCGATCTTAGCCTGGCCCTCGTACTCGTCGGCCAGCTCCTCAACGATCGGGGCGATCTGGCGGCAGGGGCCGCACCAGGTCGCCCAAAAGTCCACGAGCACCGGCTGGTCGGCGCCGATGACTTCGTCCTCGAAGTTGTCGTCGGTCAGGGTAATCACATTGGCACTCTCGGCCATAATGGGAGCGGTCGTTCTGTGGGGAAGAGAATGAGCGTCTCAACACACTTTTGCCTATATCGCCGACGCCCCCTAGCAGTTTCTCGCTGCGGGGGCGACGCCGACGCGGTCAATGTGTGTTAGCACAAAGAGGGTGCCACGTCGGACAGGCAAGGCTATGGCGGAGCATTTCCCGGTTGCGTTACAGGACGGGGCCCAAGCGCCCCGGCGTTGTGCCCAACTGACAGGGGGAGAGCCTGCAATCCCGGCGGGCGTCACGTCACGGCGTCAGGGAGGGCCGCTTCGTACGGGGCGGCCAGGGCAGCCGGCGAGGCGTCGAGGACGGGCTCGTCGCCCACGGTGAGGCGAAGGGGGCCGGTCGTGACGGCCCCGAGGCGACGGGCCCGCACGCCGTCGTGGTTCGTGAGGGCCGCGTGGAGGGCAGGAGCGTCGTCCGGCCGCACGGAGACCACCACGCGCGACTGCGCCTCCCCGAAGAGGGCCGCGTCGAGGCGGTCGGCCGCCGGAAGGGTGGCCTCCAGCCCGAGCCCGTCGCTGTGAATGACGGACTCGGCCAGGCACACGGCCAGTCCCCCGTCGGACACGTCGTGGGCGTGCTGCACGAGCTCGTCCCGAATGAGCGCCTGCGTGGCGGACTGCACGGCGACCTCCTCGTCCAGATCGAGGTGGGGGGCGTCGCCGGCCGTGCGGTCGTGGACCGACGACAGGTACTCGCTGCCGTCCGTCCGCTCGGGGTGACACCAGTCGCTCGGGGTGAGCAGGAACAGCGCGTCGCCCTCGTTTTGCAGCGCCGCCGCGGTGGGCTGGGTGTCGATGTCGTCCACCACGCCCAGCATGCCGATGGTGGGGGTGGGGTAGATGGCGCCCTCCGGGTGCTCGTTGTAGAGCGACACGTTGCCGCCCGTCACCGGCGTGCCGAGGGCCCGGCCGGCGTCCCCCATCCCCTCGATGGCCTTCGCGAAGGCCCAGTAGGCCTCCGGGTTGTGCGGGTTGCCGAAGTTGCAGCAATTGGTGAGGGCCACCGGCGTGCCGCCGGCGCAGGTCACGTTGCGCGCCGCCTCGGCGACCGCGATCTGGGCGCCGCGCCGGGGGTTGAGGTAGACGTAGCGGCCGTTGCCGTCCGTCTTCACGGCGAGGCCCTTGCCGGTGCCCTTCAGGCGCACCACCGCGGCGTCGCTGGCCCCCGGGCCCACGACCGTGTTCGTACGGACCATCGTGTCGTACTGCTCGTGGACCCAGCGCTTCGAGGCGATATTGGGGCTGCCGAGGAGTGTCGTGAGGGTGTCTTTCACCTCCGTCGGGGCGAGGTCCGGCACGTCATTCGTGTCGAACGCGCGCGTCTCCGCCAGGTAGGCGGGGCGTTCGGTGTCGCGCTCGTAGACGGGCACGTCATCGCCCGCCACGTGGGCCGGATCGAGCGTGGCGACCTCCTCGCCGTCCCAGTAGGCGCGGACCCGGCCCGTATCGGTGACCGTGCCGATGCGCTGGGCGTTCAGGTCCCACTTGCCGTAGATCTCCGCGAGGGCCTCTTCGTCGCCCGGGGCGCAGACCACGAGCATCCGCTCCTGGCTCTCCGACAGCATGATCTCGTAGGGCGTCATGCCCGTTTCGCGGGTCGGCACGCGGTCGAGGTGCAGGTCCATCCCCGTGCCCCCGGAGGCGCTCATCTCGAAGGCCGAGCTCGTGATGCCCGCGGCCCCCATGTCCTGGATGCCCTCGACGACCCCCTCGCGGATCGCTTCGAGCGTGGCCTCCAGGAGGAGCTTCTCGGTAAACGGGTCGCCCACCTGCACGCTGGGGCGGTCCTCCTCGCTGTCCTCGTCGATCTCGGCGGAGGCGAAGGTGGCCCCGTGGATGCCGTCGCGGCCCGTGGAGGCGCCGACGAGCACCACGTGGTGCCCCGGCGTCTCGGCCGCGGCCTGCGCCGTGCGGTCGGTGTCCACCACCCCCACGCTCATGGCGTTGACGAGCGGGTTGCCCTCGTAGGCGTCCTCGAAGTAGACCTCCCCCCCCACCGTGGGCACGCCGAACGAGTTGCCGTAGTCGCCGATGCCGCGCACCACGCCGTCGAGCAGGTAGCGAACGCGGGATTTCTCAAGCGAGCCGAACCGCAGCGAGTCGAGCGCGCAGATGGGGCGGGCGCCCATCGTGAAGATGTCGCGGTGGATGCCGCCCACGCCGGTGGCCGCGCCCTCGTACGGCTCGACGGCGGAGGGGTGGTTGTGCGACTCGATCTTGAACGCGACGGCCTTCCCGTCGCCCACGTCCACGAGGCCCGCGTTCTCCTCCCCCACCTCGGCCAGCAGCTGGTCCCCCTCCGTGGGAAGGGTCTTGAGCAGGGCGGTCGAGTTTTTGTAGGAGCAGTGCTCGCTCCACATCACCGAGTAGATGCCGAGCTCCGTGAAGGTGGGCGTCCGCCCGAGCCGGTCCCGGATTTCGTCGTACTCGTCGTCGGTGAGGCCGTGGTCGAGGGCGAGATCCCGGTCGACCTCGGGGGGCTGAGGAAGCGTGTCGGGCATGGGGTGTGGGCGTTGAGGGTCAGTGGGTTGAGCGTTGGGCGTTTGGTGGGGGGGCTTCGGCCCGGTGTGGAGTCCCCGGTTCAGGGTTCGGTCGTGGGTATGAGGGGCCGGGGGGATGGATCCTAGATTCGTGGGGAATTGGGAGGGCCGGCTGCATCCCGGTGGAGACGGCACGATGTGCTCACGAGGAGTCCTTGGCGACCCGCGCCTCGATGCGCGGGTCGAGCCTGAGCGGAGCGGAGTCGTCCACCTCCACGGCAGCGTCGAACTCGAGATGGGCGGGGCTGAGGATGTAATTGTGCGCCTCGGTGGGGAAGAGGGCGGACGGCACCTGCAGGGCGGGCGAGTGCTCCAAGTCGGGCCAGTCGGTCCCGACGTCCTGTGACGCCGCGGTGGGCGGCCGCTGGTCCCAGCCGTCGGCCAGATCCGCGAGAGGCGGCCCCTGAACGGCCTCGTCGTCAAGATGGGCCGGGACGCAGACCATCCCCCGGAGCCGCTGCACGTCGTTAACGGCCACGATCTTCTCCAGGGTTGCAAGGGCGAGCGATTCCGCCGCGTTCCGAATGCGCGTCTTCGGCGTCGTTGCGGTGGGTCACACGAGCGATTCGACGAGGGGCCACTGGAAGTAGAAGGGGCGTACCAGAGAAGCGTGGATGGGGCTCCTCCGAGATGTGCTACAGCACAAATCCGTGCTGCACGCCGAGCAGGAGGTCTCGCCCCATGGTGGCCCCCGGATCGGTCTCGGCCATGTCCATCGGCGTGTCGTCGTCCAGCGCCCGGTTCGGTTCCTGCATCCACGCCGCGGCATCCTCGAGACTGCAACGTTTCGGCGGCCAGGGCCAGGAGGCGGGTGTAGCGTACGGCCCGCTCCGCTTCGGGCACGCCGAGCTCCTTGTCCTGATTTCGGTGGCGGGAGTACGTGCTCCGGGACCGACCGATGAGGCGTGCCGCCTGCGCGCCGGTGAGGCCCAGAAGCTCCTGGAGGCGCACCACGAGGGCAACAGAAATACCCTGTCGGATCTTGACGTTCGCGGTGGCATCGTCCCAGTTCGCCACCCGGCGTACCCAGTCGTCCTCCGTCTTCGGCGGGGCGGACTGCTGTGTTGTCGGAGACAGGGATCCGTAGACCCGAATTCAACTCGGCGGCCAGGTTCAAAAACATCAACATCTATGTAAACACGCAGAAATACGTTTATTCGAGGGTCATTCCGAGCGACCGACGACCGGAGGGAAAAGCGAGTCGACGAATCTTGCTGGGTCCAGCGCGAACGCTGATTTGGGCATATACCGGCCCGAAGGTCGCTTCTGCTGATCTTCGAAGAGATTGATTTCATCAGTCGCTTCGCTCGTGTCTCGACTTCGCTTCGCTGCGCTCGGAATGACTTGTTGGGAAGGGTCTTTTGCGTGTCTACTTGGTGTCATTTGGACACGGTGCAGACCGTATCGGTTTTGCATTTGGACCTGCGGAAAAAGAGGAAGAGGGAAGGGAATCCAGAGATGTACGGCGGCACCTCGCCCGGCGGTCGGCGTAATTCACAGTCCGGGAGGTCCGACGCGGAGTGCGGCCTCGTCGCCGCGGCCCGTCGTCTGCCGCCGAGACGGGCCTTCCGGACGTCATTCGTGGCATGTCCATCTTCCGGTCTTTCCCGCATGACCTTCCTCACCGGTGTCCCCGGCTTCCTCGGCACCCGCCTTCTGCGGCGCCTCGCCGCGGCCGCCCCCGAGCGATCGTTTCTGCTGCTCGTCCAGCCGAAGTTTGAGGACCGCACGCACACGCTGCTCGCCGACGGGGGCCTGGCCGACCGGGCCACGGTGCTGCCCGGCGACATCACCGAACCGGATCTCGGCCTCGGGGCGCACTACGACGCGGTGGCCGACCGGATCACGCGGGCGGTGCACCTCGCCGCCGTGTACGACCTCACCATTCCCCGGGAGGTGGGCTGGCAGGTCAACGTGGAGGGCACGCGGCACGTGCTCGACCTGCTCGCGCAGAGCCCCAACCTGGAGCGCTTCGGCTACGTCAGCTCCGCCTACGTGTCGGGCGGGCGCACCGGCACGATCCGCGAGGATGAACTGGTCCACGAGGCCGGGTTCAAGAATTTCTACGAGGAGACGAAGTACCACGCTGAGGTCCTAGTGCAGGACCGCATGGACGCGATCCCGACCCTTGTCTTCCGCCCGGGCATCGTGGTGGGCGACTCCGAGACGGGCGAGACGGACAAGTTCGACGGCGTGTACTTCGTGCTGAACGCGCTGCGCAGGCTGCCGCGGTACACGCCCATGACCCGCATAGGCTCGGGGACCGAGCCGGTGAACCTGGTGCCGGTCGACTTCGTGGTCGACGCGATGGGGCACCTTTTGGGGACGGGGGGGCACGCCGGCACGGTCTTTCACCTCACCGACCCGCGGCCGCTCACGGCGCAGGCCATCATGGAGCTGCTCGCCGACCTGCTGGACAAGCGGGTGGCGTACGTGCCGGTGCCCCCCGCCCTGGCCCGGGCAATGATGAAGACGGGCGTGGGGCAGGCACTCGGCCTTGCGCCGGAGCTCATCGATTACTTCGACCACCCGTCTCACTACGACGCGTCAAACACGCGGGCGGCCCTCGACGGAACGGGGATCGCCTGTCCCTTTCTCCCGGACTACGCCCCGGCGATGGTGGCGTACGCCCGGCGCCACGACGCCCGCTCGTCGGCGATGTACTGAGTGGCCCCGGCCGCCGCGGGGCGGACGGTTTTGCTTTTCAACGTTCCTTGTTACGTTCCACGGACGCATCGCCCTCCCCGCATTGGCACATCCGAGAACGCATGTCCGACGCCGCCGCCTCTCCGTCCTCGTCCCGTCGCACCTTTCTGAAGCAGGCGGCCCTTGCCGGCGCCGGGGCGGCCGCCCTGCCCCGGGCCGCCTCGGGAGCCCCGCCGTTGTTCGACGCCGGGGCCGACGGCGGGCCGCTGGTGGTCGCGAGCGACAACGGCGCGCCGGCCGCCGAGCGGGCCCTGGCCGTGATGGCCGACGCGGGGGAGGCGCTGGACGCCGTGATCGAGGGCGTCAGCATCGTCGAGCGCGACCCCGACGACATCACGGTGGGGTACGGCGGCATCCCCAACGCCGACGGCACCGTGCAGCTGGAGGCGGGCGTGGTGGAGGGCAAGACGCACCGGGCGGGGGCGGTGGCGGTGCTGGAGGACATCCCGGTCCCCTCGCAGGTGGCGCGCCTGGTCATGGAGCGGACCGACCACGTCCGTCTGGTGGGAAAAGGCGCGAAAGAGTTTGCCAAGATGCATGGATTCGAGACGCAGGACCTCCTCACCGATCGGGCCCGCCGGATCTGGGTGGAGTGGAAGGAAACCCTGTCGCAGGAGGACAACTACCTGCCGCCCGACAGCCTCAAGGACCCGGCGCTGGGGGCCAAGGTGCGCGAGGTGCAGCGCCACTACGGCACCATCCACTGCTCGGCCCTCGCCCCCAACGGCAACGTCGGCTCCGTCACGACCACCAGCGGCCTGTTCTACAAGATTCCGGGCCGGGTGGCGGACACGTCGGTCGTGGGGGCGGGCCTTTACGCCGACAACGACGTGGGGGCGGCGGGCTCCACCGGCCGCGGGGAGGCCAATCTCAAAAACCTGTCGAGCTACCTCATCGTGGAGCGGATGCGGGACGGCGACACGCCCGAGGAGGCGTGTCTGTTTGCCTGTCGTCGCATCGCGGAGAACACCCAGGTGCCCCGGCTCCTCAACGCCCAAGGCGAACCGAACTTCGGCGTCCGGTTCTACGCGCTGCGAACGGACGGGGCGTTCGGCGGGGCGCAGATGCGGGGCTCCGGCCAGATGATCGTCGGGGACGCCGACGGGGTCCGCCGGGTCGAGATCCCAGGGCTCTTCGACGACGAATAGCGGCCTACCAGTTTGAGGTCGCCGTGCTAAAGATGTCGTCGGCCACGTTTTCGAGCGCGTTCTGGGCGGCCTGCCGCTCCCCATCGAGGCCCGCCTCGATGGGGTTGTAGTTGGCGGCGCCGCTGAACGTCTGATTTAGGAGCTCCTCGTCCTTCGTCTGGTCGACGTAGCGCACCTGCACCCGGATGGTGACCTGGTTCGTCGTGGCGCGCTCGTCGCCACTGACGCCGGTGGGCTCGTTCGTGTAGCGCTGGATGCGGGCCCGGAGCAGGGCGTCTGCGCCCGCATCGTCGGTCGTCAGGGAGAGGCGCGTGCGGTCGACGAAGCGGTCGGTGAGGAGGTCCGTCAGGTCGGCGCCAAGCCGGTTGACGGGGCTGGAGGTGTTGTTCGGGGCGATCGGCACCGAGATGGTTTCGAGGTTGGACGGAATGCTGGCCCCGCTGAAGCTGTAGACGGTGCAGCCGGAGAGGACGCTTGTTCCGATGAGAAGAAACAGGACGCACAGGAGGCGCCGGACCGTCGTGCCGGGGAGGCGCGGAGACGCGGGGGGGCGAGGACGCAGAAAAGGAAAGGAGGAGACGCGGGGGGAGGGAGACACGGAGAGGGTGCGTGATGTTTGGCAGGTGGTGAAGCTGCGCGGACTACTCACGGATCTTCCAATCCTTGGCGTTCGCGATCATGTGAACCAGTTGCCCGACAATTTGATCATACTGACGGTCCAGATCCTGCACCACGTCCGCTGTCAAATACTCACACCGATACGCAAACTCGATCCAAACACGGGTCTCTGCGGCCTCGCTTTCGGCGTCCCCCAGCTTCGACCGGAAGTAATCGACGGAGCGGCGCCGACGCCACGCCTCGGCAATGTTTGCACAAACTGATCGGGAAGACCGGCGCATCTGATCGACCATCGAGTAGGTCTCTGCCTTGGGAAACTCCTTCGTGATTTCAAAGATCTCCATTGCCCCGTTCATTGCGGCCTCGTACACCTCGAGATCCCGAAAGCTCCGAATATTTGCCATGGCAGAGCGTAGTGCAGAAAAACTCCGCGTCCCCGCGTGCCAAGGTCCCCGCGGCCCCCATCCCTACAGGTCCTCGTCGATGTCCTTCAGCTTGCGGTAGAGGGTGCGCTCGCTGATGCCGAGGGCCTCGGCCGTTTTGCGGCGGTTGCCGTCAAACCGCTTCAGGGCGCGGCTGATGAGCTGCTTCTCGGACTCCTCAAGCGTGGGCAGCTCGCCGGGGTCCCCCGCGTCCGCTTCGGTCGGGCCCGCCTCGATTTCCGCTTCGGCCTCCGCGGAGGGCGGCGGGTCCGGCTCCGGCGCCGAGGGGCGATCGGTGCGGGGCCTCGTGGGCCGGGCGGGGCCGCTCTCCTCCACCTCGTAGATCACGTCCCGCATCATGGAGTCGACCTCGCCCCCGCCCCGCTGCTCGCGCTCGCGATGGGGAGGTGAGGTCGTCGGCCCGTCCTCGCTGTTCACGACCACGAAGTCGTCGTAGTCGCTCGGGAAGTCCCCCCGCTCGGCCACCTCGCGCGGCACCACGACGCCCACGTTCGACATCAGGGAGTCGATTCGCTCCTTCAAGTTGCGCATGTCCATGCGCATCTCCAGGATGGCGCGGTACAGCAGTTCACGCTGGCGGAGGTCGTCCTCGGTGCCGGCGCCCGCGCCCGGGTCCTGCGGCTCCGGCTCCACCCGCATCAGGTCCGTCGAGGCCGCCGCCTGCCCGAGGTCGCGGAGGAGGGGGTGCAGGTCGTCGGCCGACACCTCGTCGGTGCGCATCAGCACCGCCACCTGCTCGGCGATGTTGCGGAGCTCGCGCACGTTGCCCGGCCAGCGGTACGACTCCAGAAGCTCCTCCGCGTCCGCCGTGAGCTGCTTCCGCGACGAGCTGTACTCCTGCGAGAACTCGTGGAGGAACGTCTCGAAGATCGGCAGGATGTCGTCCGGCCGCTCCCGCAGCGGCGGAATGTCGATGAGGACCGTGCTCAGGCGGTAGTACAGGTCCTTTCGGAAATTGCCCTTCTGCACCTCCTCGGCGAGGTCCTTGTTCGTCGCCGCCACGATGCGGACGTCGACCTGTTGCTGCTGCGACGCCCCGACGCGGGTGAAGCGGCCCGTCTCGAGCACGCGCAGGAGGCGCACCTGCGCGTTTTTCGGCATCTCGCCGATCTCGTCGAGGAAGATGGTGCCGCCGTCGGCCTCCTCGAAGTAGCCGACGCGCTCCTCCACGGCCCCGGTATAGGCCCCCTTCTCCGCGCCGAACAGCTCGCTCTCGATGAGGCCCTCGGGAATGGCCCCGCAGTTGACCACCACCATCTGTTCGTGGCGGCGCATCGAGAGCTCGTGCAGCACCTGAGAGATGAGCTCCTTGCCGACGCCGCTCTCGCCCTGCAGCAGCACGGTAATGTCCGTGTCGGCCACCTGCCGGGCCTGGTCGATCACGTTCTTGATGACGTCGGACTCGCCGACGATGCCGAAGCGTTCCTGGATGGAGGCGCGGTCCATAGAGTCGGGGGGATCCAGCACGAAACAGCGACGCGGGGCGGCCGGCAGGCCGCGCACCACCCGGCCTGCCACTTTGTCATAAAAGACATATATCACACCCGCACAGGCCGGAAAGGATCCCGGCTCCGGCCGACGACCGGTTGAAGATGCCGTGACGCGAGGGGCACGGCCTGTTCGGTTCAGGAGAGGGGCGAAGCTACCGGTCGAGCACGACGCGCAGGCCCGTCACGCGGCGCGGGACGTCCGGTGCGGTCTCGGCCCTCGGGTCCTTCAGGGTGAGTGCCGAGGCGTTTTTGGGCTGGTGGCCGCCGCCGGTACGGGCCCACTCGGCCACGTTGCCGTCTACGTCGTAGACGAGAGGCCCGCCCCCGTTCGGGCCGTGGCCGGCCGGGCGGCTGCCCACGGGCATCAGGAGCGCGTCGGTGGGGGGCTGCACCAGGCGGTGCCGCAGGGCGCGGTACTCGTCCGGGTTGGGGGAGAAGCCCGCCCAGTACGCAGGCGTGTTCTCGGACGGTCCCGCGCGGGCCGCCTTTAGGGCCGCCAGCTCGTCCGCGGTGGGCAGGCGGTAGTCGCGGCCGGTCTGCCCGCGCAGCCACTCGACGTAGGCCTCCGCCCGTTCCCGGGTCACGTCGTTCGCAGGGTACGTGGCGGTCCCGGCCGGCACGTCGTAGTCCGGGTCGAAGGCCTGGAACTGCGCCCGCGTCACCTCGAAGCGGCCCGCGGTGAGCGTGTCGCCGAGCGTTACCGTTTCGGGGACGAGAGTGCCATTCACCCGCGTGCCGTAATGGCCGTCGGTGCGGGCGGGCGCCTCGGCGGTTTCGAGAAGCGAGAGCGGCGCGTCGTCGGCCAGCAGCCGCTCCGACACGCGCGCCTGCATCGAGGTCTCGCCGAAGAGGTACGTGTCGATCCACTTCAGGTCCTCCGCCACCTTGCGCCGCTGGTGCGAGAGCTCCCGCAGCCCGTGCGGCTCGCCGGGGTAGCTGAGGAAGCGGACCGGCGCGTTGCCGATCTGCTGGAGGGCGCGGTAGTACTCCCAGCCCTGCTCGTAGGGCACGGCCCGGTCCTCGGTGCCGTGGTGGATGAGGGTGGGCGTCTGCACCGTCGGCATCTCGAAGAGCGGGCTCTTCTGGATGTAGTGCTCGGTGTACGCCCAGGGGGCGCCCTTGAAGTAGGACCGGTCGAAGCGCACGCCGAACGCGCAGTTGCCGTAGTCGGAGGTCCAGTTGACGTCGCCCGCGCCGGGCGCGGCCACTTGAAAGAGCTCGGGGTGTTCGATCGTGAGCTGCGTGGTGAGGATCGCGCCGTTGGACCAGCCCATTACGCCGAGGGAGTCTTTGTCCACCGTCCCTGCGGCCGCCAGGCTGTCGATGCCGCTGACGATGTCGGGCACTTCCAGCTCATAGTATTTGCCTTTGATCGACTCCACGAAGTCGAGCCCGTGGTGGCCGGAGCCGTGGTAGTTGGGGCGGAAGACGAACGCGCCGCGCTGGGCGAGGAGGGGCGCGTAGACCGTCCAGCCGAGGCTCCAGGCGTCGAGGTCCACCCCGCTGGGCCCGCCGTGAATGACGGTCATCATGGGGTAGGCCCGGTCCGGGTCGTAGTCGAGCGGGTAGTGCAGAATGCCGTTGACGGTCTCGCCGTTGGCGCCTTCCCATTCGATGACCTCGGCCCGCGGGATGGGCAGGTCGTCGAGGTTCTCGTTGAGCGTCGTGAGCGTCTCGTCGCGCTGGAGGGCACCGTCGCGGTAGGTGCCCACGCGGTAGGACGGCGGCGTGTCGGCGGTCGAGTGGCTAAACACGACCGTCTCGCCGTCCGGCCCCGCGGCAAACGCGGAGGCGTGGTGGAGCCGCTCGTCGGCGACGGCCTCCGGCGCCCACCCGTCGCTCGTTTTCCGGTAGAAGCGCGGCTCGAAGGTCGGGCCGTCCGCCAGCTGGACGTGCACCCCGCCGTCTACCACGGTGTACCCGCCGTAGCCGACGCCCTTGTCGCCCCAGTCGAGCGGGACCTCCCGGTAGTCGCGCGCACTCAGGTCGTAGTGGTAGAGCTTCGTGATGCCGGCGCCCTCGTGCTCGGGATCGGAGGAATACGAGTCGGTGGCGTAGAACCCGGAGCCGTCGGCGGTCCACTGGAAATTGGAGGGGTCGAAGTACTGCTCGTCGAAGATCTCGGTGGTCGCGCCCGTCTCCAGGTCGAGGAGAAACTGGTGCGGCTGGTTGCGGGCGTCGGCGTCGATCGGGGAGTCGTCGAGGCTGTAGACGATGTGCCGGCCGTCCGGCGACGGCGCAAACGCCCCGATCTGGTGGTCATTCTCCGTCACGCGGGTGACGTCGCCCGTCTCCACGTGCACCGTGAAGAGGCGCACCGGCCGGAAGAGCGTCGTGTCCTCAATGACGTCGGCGTCGTCCCCGGTCGCCTCCAGGTGATTTTCGTAGCGCGTGCTCGGCTCGCGGGCGGTGAAGAGGAGCCGGTCGTCGTCGAGCCAGCGCGCGTCCTGCACCCCGTGCTCGACCGAGGTAATGGCTTCGGGCGCCCCGCCCCGCGGGTCGAGCCGCCAGAGCTGCGTTCCGCTGCTCTCTTCACCTTCGGTCTCGCGGGACGACAAGAAGGCGATGTCCTCCCCGTCCGGGCTCCAGCGCGGGGCGCGGTTGTCGCCGGTGCGCGTGAGCTGAATCGTGGCCGTCGCGTCGCCGCCGTGCGGGTCGTTCCGGTAGGTCAGGTAGACGTCCGACTGCGTCGCGTCGGCCTCGGGGTCGGGCGTTTCCTTGACCCACAGCACGCGGTCGCCGTCCGGGCCGACGTTCACGCCGGTCAGCGACCGCTGCGTGAGAACATCGTCGATGCCCCAGGGGCTGCCCGTGGGCTGGCCGTAGAGGGGCGCGACCAACAGGGCGGCGAGCAGGGCGAAGAGGCAGGTGCGCATGGGGAGGCGAGGGACGGGAGACGAGCGTGGAGGAAAGGCAGGGCCTCAACATAAGCCGTGCGGGACGAAAAATATACAGGACACGCAGCAGCGTCAGGGTTGCCCCGGACGCACGGACGGCGCAGGGACGGGGCGATCCTGGAGGCAAGGCGGACCGGGGATTCTACGGCGAGCCCGCCGCCCCCTCCGGGGTTCGTTCCGCGAGGCAGTCGTCGCCTGCGTACGAGAGGCCCCCGCGGGCCGTCCCTTTTCGTGCAGAACGGCGGCGGCCCGGGCGGCGCGGCCGTGAGACAACCGTCGTGCCGTCGAGCCGCTCCACCCGCACCCGCCGGACGCCCACGCAGGGGTGACGCGCCTTGTTGGGGAGCCGAACGTCGTAGGCGGCCAGCTCCCGGGGCGCCAGCGGGCCGACCACCCGCACGGTCCGTCGACGGATGTTCTGGGCGGTCGAGTCGGGGCCCCGGTCGTAGCGCACCAGGCCCAGGTCCACAGATTTGATGGTGCGCCGGGACGGGTTGGCGAGGAGCACGGACACGACCGGCGGGCCGTCCCGGCCGGGGAACAGGGCCAGCCGGGGAAGGGCGAGGGCGCGCCCCTGGCCCCGGGGGAGGCGGGCGCGCCACGACGGACGAACGCCGGTCCCCGCGGACGAGCGCCGGACGACGCCAGGGACAGGGGACAGGGCCGACCGGGACACCCATCCCGTTCCGGACGCCGTCTGCACGCGCAGCCGCTTGCCCCGCACCGCCTCGACGACCAGGGACGTATCGGCGGGGAGGCCGGCGGTCAGCTCGACCGCGTCGGCGGACGCCCAGAGGGCGGTTGGCATCGACGTGCGGACCGTGTCGCCCGGACTCGGGGCGGCGGGCGCCGTCTGCCCGGGCGCCGGCGGCGCGAGGAGCAGGCCGAGGGCGCAGAGGAGCGCGAGTCGAACGCGCCGCGAAGGCATCGTCATGGAGGGCGGGGCGATTGGGGCGACAGAATGCGGCGAGCGCTGGTCGATGTACGCCGGACGCCGGCCCTCGTTTTGGCGCCGGAGGGGGATGAGGCCACCGCGGCGTGGTGACGGCAGGATCTGCCGTGACGGGTCGGAAAATTGTGCCCGAGCAGAGGCGGGCCCCGTCTCGCCGCTGGGGCGCGTCCCGCCCTTAGAACCTGGTAGGCTCTTTGAAAGGCCTTTGGGGCCCGACCGACCATTCCGTTCATCGTCCCCCGGCCCTGCCATGCTTCCCCGGTTCCAGAACGCCGCCGCCGCCATGAGCGAGATGCGACTCCAGCAGGAGCAGGTGGCGAACAACCTCGCCAACGCCAGCACCACCGGCTACAAGAAGGACCGCGTCTTCACCGAGGCCCTCAACGAGCGCCTCACGAAGGACGGGTCGCCGATTAGCGACCGGCGCCTGGAGCAGGCCAACGACCTGTCGGGCGGCAGTCTCAAAGAGACCGGCAACCCGCTCGACGTGGCGCTGGGGGACGAGGGCTTCTTCGTCACCCAGCCCCGCGGGGGCGGGGCCGAACGCTACACCCGGGCCGGCCACTTCGTCGTGGGCAATCAGGGGACGCTCCGCACGCCCGAGGGGCGCGCGGTGATGGGGGAGGGCGGGCCGATCCAGATCCCGGTGGAGCAGGGGGGCGACATCAGCATCTCCAAGGGCGGGCGCATCACCGCGGGGCAGCAGCGGGTCGGGGCCCTTCGCGTCGCGACGTTCGAGAACCCCGAGCAGCTGGAGCGGACAAGCGGGGCGTCCTTCGCGGCGGGCGACGCCCAGCCCCAGGCGGCCGAGAACCCGGTCGTGCTGCAGGGCAAGGTGGAAACCAGCAACGTGGACCCGGTGACCGAGCTGACCAACATGATTGAGATCCAGCGCCAGTTTGAGGCCCAGCAGAAAACCATCCAGACGACCGACGGGGTGCTGGGGCGCGCGACCCAGTCGCTCGGCGGCATGTAGACCCGGCATTCTCTCTCGCATCATCGATCCTCGACGCCCATGCCCCCTCGCTCTCTCCAGACGGCTGCGCTGGGAATGCAGGCCCAGCAGACCAGCATCGACAACATCGCCAACAACCTCTCCAACGCCAACACGACCGGCTACAAGCGGTCCCGCGTGGTCTTTCAGGACCTGCTCTACGAGAACGTACAGGCCAGCGCGGAGGGCCAGACCGACGGCGCCGAGCCGGCGGAGCTCCAGATCGGAAGCGGCGCCACCGCCGTGGCGACGGTCCGCAACTTCTCGCAGGGCAGCTTCTCCAAGACGGGCAACTCGCTGGACCTCGCCATCAACGGCGACGGGTTTTTCCAGGTGCAGCAGCCGGACGGGTCCCTCGCCTACACCCGCGACGGCACGTTTACGCTCAGCAGCGAGGGCAACATTGTCACCCAGACCGGCCTGAAGGTGCAGCCGAACATCAACGTGCCGCCCAACGCGGTCGAGATCAGTGTCGACCAGGAGGGAACGGTGAAGGCGCGGCTGCAGGGGGAGTCCGAGATGGTGGAGCTGGGGCAGATGGAGCTCGCCCGCTTTCCCAACTCCGCCGGCCTGCGGCCCCAGGGGGGCAACCTCTACGAGCAGACCGAGTCGAGCGGGGAGCCCTTCATCGGGACGCCGGGACGCGGGGGGCTCGGCAACGTCCGCCAGGGCTTCCTGGAGAAGGGCAACGTGAAGGTGGTGCAGGAGATGACGAGCCTGATTCAGGCCCAGCGCACCTACGAGTTGAACTCGCGGATGGTGACCACCAGCGACGAGATGATGCAGACCGCCAACAACGTGAAGCGGTAAGTCCCCGCCAGCCCCCGCTCGCCCGCATGCAGCGCGTTCTCGTCTCCATTTTTCTCGGACTGCTTGCCGCCGGTGGGCCGCAGGCCCTGCGGGCGCAGGAGGGAGGGGCCGAGGCGGCGGTGCGGCGCGCCGCGGAGCAGAAAATTGCGGCACGTCGCCCGGAGAGCGCCGGCCACCTGGAGGTGCGGGTGCGCCGTGTGCGGGGGGCGATCGACAGCACGGCCCGGCTCCGGCTGGAGCTCCCCGACCGGGGGCTCATGACGGGCGGCCTCACCCGGGCCCGCCTCCGGGCGCAGGCCCCAACGGGCGACTGGAAAGACGCCGGCTGGGCAACGCTCCGAGTGACCCGGTACGACTCGGTGCTGACGACACGGAGCCGCATCAAGCAGGGGGCTCCGGTGAAGCCCGAGGACGTGGAGCGAACCTGGATGCGCGTGAGCGACCTCCACGGCGAGCCCCTGCGGGCGTCGGCGTTTCGGGCGCAGCGGAAGAAGGGGGCGCTCGTCGCCGACCGGTATCTGCGTCCGGAGCGCGTCCTGCGGGCCCGGGACGTGCGCCCGCCCTACGCGGTGGACCCCGGCACCGACACCGACATGTACTACCGGCGCGGCCGGGTCCGCTTCCGGCTCTCCTGTACGGTGCGGGAGCCCGGCTTCGTCGAGGACGTGGTCCGGGTGTACTGCCCCGACACGCGCAAGACCTACCAGGCCCGCGTCCGGACGGGGGAGGCGGTGACGTGGGTCAAAACCCTCTAGCAGCGACTTGGCAGCGACGTTTTCCCGTGCATTCTCGCTCATCGTACCGACTAGCCCCATGATTCGATTTCGTTGTGCCTCAAGTGCGCTTCTCGTCACGCTAGCGCTTGCCCTCGGCCTGGCGGGCGCGCCCCCGGCGCACGGGCAGGAGTCCTCCACCAGCGTACGGGCGGCGGAGCAGTCGCTGTACGCCGACCCGGTGGCCCGCGAGCCGGGCGACGTGATCACCGTCGTCATCGACGAGCAGACGTCCGGCCAGCGTGAAAGCTCGTACGAGGGCAACTCCTCGTCGAGCCTGAACGGCAGCGGGTCCGGGACCTTTTCCGAAAGCATCAGCGGCAGCTTCTCCGCGGGCACGGAGGTCAGTTCCGAGACGGAGAACAGCAACGAGTCCGTCCAGAGCGAGGTGCTGAACGGGACCTTCACCGCCCGCGTGACGGCCATCAACAACGCCGGCAACCTGGAGGTCAAGGGGGAGCGCCGCCTGACCATCGACGGGGTGACGCACATCATGGAGGTGTCCGGCGTCGTGCGGCCGACCGACGTGCGCCAGAACAACACCATCCTGTCCACCCAGATCGCCAACGCCAAGATCAAGTACGGGGAGGAGGGCTTCCGCAACCAGGGCATCTTCTCGAAGGGCCTGCTCCTGAAGGTGGGCGGCGTCGTCGCGACCGGGATTGGCATCTTTCTTGGAATCCAGTAACCACGTAGCCCCGGGACGCCGGCCCACACGCCCCATCCACCCACCCGCCACGTTATGAGGACCGTTCGCCTACGACGCATTGTGCTGGGACTGCTGGCACTCGCCCTGAGCGGGAGCGCGGGCCTCGCCCGTGCCCAGCAGGGCCCCGCCGCGGACTCCGGGGAGGCCTCCACGGCCACCTCGGAGCTGAAGAGCATGGTGACCATCGAGGGCGCCTCCTCCATGCCGCTGACCGGGTACGGCCTCGTGGTGGGCCTCGACCGCACCGGCGACCGCGCCCGTGCCCAGAGCGGGGCGGTCTTTACCGTCCAGAGCATCGCCAACATGCTGCGCGAGTTTGGGGTGAAGGTCGACCAGGAGGTGCTGCAGTCGCGCAACGTGGCGGCGGTGCTGGTGACGGCCACCCTGGACCCGTTCGCCGGCACCGGCAGCGAAATTGACGTGACCGTCTCCTCGATGGGCGATGCCCGCTCCCTCTCCGGGGGCGTGCTCCTGCGCACCCCCCTGCAGGGGCCCGACAAGGCGCTCCGGGCCGTGGCGCAGGGCCCGCTGACCACCGGGGCGGCCCAGGCGTCGAGCCAGGGCACGGAGGTGACGGTCAACAGCCCAAACACGGGCCGCATCCCGAACGGGGCCATCGTCCGGCAGGCCCGCCCCGTCAACCTCACCGGGGACGAGGTGGGCCTCGTCCTGCGTCGGCCCGACTTCACGAACGCAAGCAAGATTGCCGACGCGATCAACGAGGTCTTCCCCGACGCCGCCGAGGCCGCCCACGCGGGCCTCGTCAACGTGGGAATGCCGGAGGCGCTGAACAACACCTCGCAGCTGATGGCGGCCCTGGAGGGGGTGGAGGTCGAGGTGAAAGCGCCCGCCCGCGTCGTCGTCAACGAGCGCACCGGCACCATCGTCGCCGGGGGCAACGTCACGATCAGCGAGGTGATGGTGACCACCGGGGGCATCACGGTCTCCACGCGGGAGGACCGGTTCGTCTCGCAGCCGAACCCGCTGGGCGAGGGGGAGACCCAGCCGGTGGCGGAGGGGGAGGCCGAGGTGCAGCAGGAGGGCGCGCGGTCGGTCGTGCTCCCGCCGAACACGAACGTGAGTGAGCTGGCCTCCGCCCTGAACGACCTCGGCATCACGGCCCGCGACATCATCTCCATCTTCCAGTCCATCGACCGCGCCGGCGCCCTCCAGGCCGAGCTCGTCATTCTGTAGCCGCCCGCCCCGCTCCCTGTCCCACCCCCATGCCGTTCCCCATGTCCTCCGTTGCGTTTGCCAGTTCCGAACAGGCCGCCCGGGCCGTCCAGCGCCGCGCGTCCCCGCCGTCCTCGGGGGGGCTGGGCACGGGCCTGACGGGCGGCGCCCCCCCCGAGACGCCCAAAGAGGCGGCGGAGCAGTTCGAAAAGGTGCTGGTCCGCCAGTTCGTCGACGTGATGACCGAGGGCATGTACTCCTCGTCCCTCGCGGGGGACGGCGACAAGAACTGGATGGGCAGCCAGCGCGACCGGCAGCGCCGGGTCCTGACCGGCATGATCTCTAAGAAGATTGCGGAGGGAGACAACCTCCAGATTTCGGAGACGCTCATGCGGAGCTGGGGCACGGACGCGACCGCGGAGGCGGAGGAGGCCCCGCAAGAAAACGCCCCGCAAAAAGACGCCCCCGCGCCGGCGGCCCCGGAGGACGCCATCCCGAAGTTCGTGGACCCGCTCCCCGCTCCGGCCGCCCCCTCAACGCCTACGGATCGCCCCCAGATTGACCATGTCGTTTAAACGCCTCACGCCGGTCGTCGATAAACTGGTTGAAACCCTTGGCGAAAAAGCCGACGCGTTCGAAAGGCTGGAGGCCCTGTTCGAGCAGCAGCTGGACGCCCTCCGGAACGGGGAGGCCGACGCGCTGGGCCCCCTCGCAACGAAGGCCCAGGACTGCACGGACACGATCGAGGACCTGCGCCGGACGTACCGGCGGCAGGCCCGCCTCCTCGTCCGGATGCTGGAGCTGGAGGCGGACGCCCCGTCCCTCGAGACCCTGATCGAGGGGCTGGAGCAACGGGCCCCCTCCGCGGAGGCGAGCACGCGGCTGGCCGAGGCGCGGGCCGCCGTGCTGGAGCGGGCCGAGTCGGCCCAGCGGACCAACGACACGCTTCAGTTCGCGCTGGAACACGCCGCCGGCCTCAACCACGAACTGCTGGCCGCCGTGCAGCAGGCCGCGGTCGACACCGACCGCCGCACCTACACCGCCGACGGGACGGCCGAGTCCGGGGGCGGCGAGCATTCTCTCGTCAATACTGTTGGATAGGCCCCGACCGCGTCCCGTGAGTGTCAACTCGCTGTTCGACATTGGAAGCACGTCGCTGCGCGCCGTCGGCGAGAAGATCGACGCGACCAGCCAAAACATCGCCAATGCCGAGTCGGAGGGCTACCGCCGGCGCCGCGTGAGCCTCAGCTCCCGCAGCGTCGCCGCGACGGGCCTGTACGCCTCGAACGGGGCCCAGGACGTCACCTCCAGCGGCGTGGGGGTCGAACAGTTCGAACGGGTGCGGGACGGCATGCTCGTGGCCGCCCGGAACGAGGCCCGGAGCAGCGAGAGCGCCGCCCGGGAGGAGGGCCGCGTGCTGGGCGTGCTGGAGGGGGCCCTCGCCACCGACACGGACGCGAGCCTGTCCGCCTCGCTGGAGGGGCTCGCCGACGGCTTTAGCACCCTCGCCAACAACCCGGACAACCAGGGGGCGCGCGAGTCCGTCCTGGGCCGGGCCCGCCAGCTGACCGACACGTTCGGCCGCCTCGACCAGCGCCTGGGGGAGCTCACGACGAACACCGAGAACGCGCTGGCCGGCAACGTGGAGGAGGCCAACGGGCTGCTCGATAAGGTCGCCTCCCTGAACGAACAGATCGAAAATGCCCGGGCCGGCGGCTCGCCCGACTACGCCGCGGAGGACCAGCGGGACCAGACCGTCAAGGAACTGTCGAAGCTGCTCCCGGTGGAGGCCCAGGAGAACCGGTCGGACGGCTATACGCTCACCGTGGACGGCATGACGGTGGTGCAGGGCACCGAGGCGACGACCCTGAGCGTCGATCAGTCCGGGGACACCCCGGCCGTCGAGTTTGGAAAGACGGGCGTGGCGTTTACACCGGGTGCGGAGGGCGGCGGGGAAATCGGGGCGCAGGCGCGCCTCCTGAACGACACCCTGCCCGGCGTGCAGGGCAAGCTGAATACCCTCGCCGACGACGTGGTGAAGGAGGTAAATGCGGCCCACCGGAAGGGGGCCGACCAGAACGGCGACACGGGGGAGAACTTCTTCGTCGACAAGTCCGGACCCTCGTCGGAGAACACGGCGGGCAACATCGAGATCGCGGCCACCGGCCCCAAGGACATCGCGGCCGTGGCGACGCCGGCCCTCGGCACGCCGGGGGGGAAGCAGACGGCCGTCACCATCGGCCAGGGCGACTTTGGCGACAGCAGCGGCGCGGGCACCATCGAGCCCCGACTCACCGTCGGCCCCGACGGCAGCGCCAGTACGGTCGAGGCCTCGTCGATCTCCCCCGACGGAAACCTCCCGGGAGACGTAGCGGGGGGCACGTTCGAGGTCACTGTGAAAAACAACGCCACCGCCGGTGAGCTCGACTTCACGATCGATCGCCCCGACGGGTCGACCAGTGCCCAGACCGGGGTCGACGTCAGCTCCGACGGCACCACGATCACGCTGGAGGACGACGGAAGCGGCAATACACTGAAGCTCGACGTGGGCACCGCCTTCGCGGACGGGGACGTTACTTCCGCCTCGGGCCCCAAGGAGTTTTCGGTAACGGTGGACAATTCCCTCCCCGGCGACACCGGCCCGGCCCAGACCATCGCCGACCGCGCGTCGGACCTGACCACGGGCGCGACCGACCTGGCCGCCAACGTCGGCACGCAGGTGCAGGAGGCCGCCGCCAAGGAGGAGGCGCAGGCCGCCGTGGGGGAGCGCGTCCAGGCCCAGATCGAAGACGTGTCCGGCGTGTCGGTGGACCAGCAGCTGAGCAGCCTGATCGAGCAGCAGCAGCAGTTCGCGGCGTCCGCCCAGGTCCTCACGACGGCCCGGGAGGTCTCCAGTACGCTGCTCTCCATTGCCAGGTGATACGTGATGTGTGACACGGGATGCGTGGGCCGGGATGCGTGGGCCGGGATGCACGACGCGTGAAGAGGACAGTGGGAGGGGAGAAGCGTGGAGGGAGCGGAGCAGAGAGTCCTTCTTTCTCACCCCCCACCCAAACCCCCCAACGCTCCACCTCCCAACCCACAACCCAAAACCCGAAACCCAAAACCCACAACCCGAAACGCTCAACGTGAACCGCCGCCATGGCCAACGTTAGCATCGCCACCAATTCAAGTGTCTACTCCGGCGTGATTTCCGACGAGGTGCCCCGCCTGCAGCGCGACATCAGCCGCCTCCGCGAGCAGATCAGCTCGGGGACGCGGATCAACCGCCCCTCGGACGACCCCGCCTCGTTCGCCACGGCCGAGCGGATGAAGACGCTCGGCAACAAGCTGGCGCGGCGCGAGGAGTCGATCGCCAGCGCCCGCACGTTCGTCGACCGCACCCAGCAGGAGCTCGACGGCCTGGCCGACCTCTTCACCACGGCCCGCGAGGACGGCGTCCGGGCCGCCGGCGACACCCGCAGCGATGACGACCGGAGGGCCATCGCCGACGAGCTGCGCTCCATCAAGGACGAGGTCGTGGACCGGATGAATAGCACGCAGGACGGGGAGTACATCTTCGCCGGCAATCGCACCGACACGCAGCCGTTCAACGAGGACGGTGATGTCAACAGCGACGCCCCCATCAACGGGGCCCTCGATGCCCTCGACGGCGACCGCACCCGGCCGATCGGGAAAAACCAGGACCTGACGGTCAACGTCGACGGCAAGGCGCTCGCCCAGTACGGCACCACGGCCGGCGGGGACCCGAAGACCATCACCGGCGCCCTCGACAACCTGATCAAGGCCGTGGACCCGGCCGACAATGCCCCCGAGCGGGCCGCCGGACCCGGACATCAGCACGGCCCTCGGCGAGGTGGAGGACGCGCTCGACCACGTGATTTCGAAGGGCTCGGAGGCGGGCGCGATTGGGCGGCGCCTCACCACGGCCCAGGAGCAGGTGGAGGCGGCGTCGTTGGAGGCCAACGAGCGGCGCTCCGACGCCGAAGACACGGACCTCGCCACCGCCATCTCGGAGCTCCAGCAGCGGCAGACCCAGTTGCAGGCGGCCTTCCAGGCCACCTCCTCCACACGGCAAACGTCCCTCGTGAACTTCCTCTAGCACGACCCCTGAACCCGAGCCGGCCCCGCGGCCCGCCCCTTCCTGCGGCCCGCGCCCCGGCGCCCCAGTCCGATGAGCACCGACCCGTCCCAAACGCCTGACGCGGCCCTGCGCGACCTCGACCTGCGTGTGCCGCCGTTCCCGCGCACGCTCCCCAGTGTCCTGGAGCTCCTCCACGAGCCGGGCTTTACCGACCCGGAGGACCTGACCGAGATCGTGCAGCACGACCCGGCCGCCACCGCGCGGCTGCTCAAACAGATCAACTCCGCCTACTACGGCCTCCGCCGCTCCATCTCGGACGTGGGGCGGGCGATCCGCATGATGGGCACCACCACCGCCGCGGGCTCGGTCGTGAGCCTCGGCATGCTGCGGATGGACGAGCTGGCCGACGGGCCCGTGGAGGCCTGCTTCCACCGGTTCATCCGACACAGCGAGGCGACGGGCTTCCTCGCGAGCAGCCTGCTGGGCCCGCTGTCGCCGGCCGACGACGGCCCGGCCCCGGAGTCGGACGTCACCCAGGGGGAGGGCTTCGCGGAGGGGCTGCTCCACGACTTCGGCAAGCTGGTCCTGTTCTACAACTACCCTGAAAAGGCCGCCGCGCTCTACGAGGAGAAGCGGTTTGCGGAGCACCTCCAGGAGACGGACGACCGCACCCTGGAGCGGTTCGTCTTCGGGTGCGACCACGGCCAGGCCGGGGCCTACGCCGCCCTGGAGTTGAACTTTCCCCAGACGCTCGTCGACGTGATCCGCCACCACCACCCGCCCCGTTCCGAGACGGGCGACGCGCCGCGGCGCACGCTGCGGGCCGTCCGGGCGGCCAACCTCGCCGCGAAGGCGATGGGGGCGCCCCTCGCCGGCGTGGCGCCCACGGCGGAGCCGATCGACTGGGCCGCGTGCGCCGCCCGGCCGGTGTGGCGGCACTGGAACCCCGCCCCCGAGGCCGACGGCCCGCCCCCGGACCTCATGGACCGGCTGCGGGCGAAGAAGGAGATGGTGATGCTCTTTACCGACTTCTTCGTGGGCACGTCGGACGCGGAGGCGCCGGACCGGCCGTCCGGCACGCCCCTCGCGGCGTAGGGGGCCGCGCCGAAGAGGGACCGTAGGGAGCGCCGCCCTCGTTGAGGCCCCCCAGACAGAACTACAGGTAGCCGAGGGCCTCCATCACCGTGCCATGGTCCTCTTCGATCGTGCGGGCGACCCCGACCGGCACCTCCCCCTTCCACTCTTCGGTCTCTCCGGAGCGGAACACCTGTTTGTCGCCGGCCTCCGGAAAGCCGGCCGGCCCGTCGGGTCCACTACAGATACCCGTAGCCCAGCGCGTTCATCATGTCGCCGTGGTCCTTTTCGATCTTGCGGACGAGCCGGACCGGAAGCTCTCCTTCCAGCCGTCCGTCTTGCCGGAGCGGAAAAAGTTGTCCTGGTGCTTGGTGGACTCGGGAAACTCGTGCTCGTTTTCTTTCTGTTTGAGCCGGTCGAATCGCGTTTTCTCGACGGCCTTTTCCACCCGTTCGACGGTCAGGTCGGGCGCGTTCAGAAAGTCCAAGATGTCGTAGAACTCCCCGACGGGGTTGGCCTTCATGTCCTCGTAGCGCACGGTGTGGACGGGGGTCTCGTCGGCGCTGAGCCACCCCCGGACATGCTGCGACCAGGTGCCGAGCAGGTGAAAGAGGTTCTCCCCGCCCCCAATGGTGAACTTCTCCTCGTTCATCTGCTCGGCGGTCTTCTCCAGGCTGTTTCCCATGTGCGCGGCGAATGAACAGCAGACCTCCCGCGGGTCGCGGACCGGATTCACGACCCGGTCGGTCCACGCCGGATTCCAGAGGTTGACGCCGTCCACGTCGCCGTTGAGATGGTGGCTCTTCACCAGAATGGGACGCTGGGTCGTCGTCTCCGACAGCTCGTGTTCGAGCTTGAGCATGGCGGCCGGCCGGAGACGGGCCTGCGCCGAAAAGTCAAGGGCCTTGATGGGGTAGGGGCTGACCGCCTGGTAGTAGTACTTGGTCCCGTCCCCAAACCGGATCACGTTGCTGATGCGGGACTCGTCGTCCTCGTTGAACCGCATGAAGTCTTCGGCGGTGACGTTTTGCAACGAGTACGCGGCGGCGACGAGGCGAATCCAGGTGTTTCCGCTCTTGGGGTAGCTGGCGACAAACTGCATGGGAAGGGGCGGTCGTGATCGTAAAAGCTGCGTAGGGAGGACCGGAAAATCGTTCGGTTCCTCTCCGGGCCGAAGTGGGGAAGCGACCGGCTACAGGTAGTCGAGTCGCTCCATCGTCGGCCCGTGGTCCGCCTCAATCTTGCGGGCCACGTCGGTCGGGAGTTCGTCCGTCCAGCCGGCCGTCTGCCCGGAGCGGAAGAACTGCTCCTGGTCCGCGGTGGTCTCGTGGAAGCCGTGCTCCGCCTCCATTTCCTGCATCCGGTCGAAGCGGGTCCGCTCGACGGCGTCCTCCACCCGCTCCTCCGTCAGGTCCTCCACCTCCAGAAAGTCCAGGATGTCGTAGAACTCGCCGACCGGGTCGGCCTGCAGGTCCTCGTAGCGCACGGTGTGGACGGGAATCGTCTCTTCCTCGAGCCAGCTGCGGACGTGGGTGCTCCAGGTGGTAAGAAGACTGTGAACGCGCGCCCCGTCTTCGCCCATCCGGGCCGTGGAGTCGTTCATGAGCTCGGCCGTCTCCATGTAGCTCATCTCGCGGTGCGCGGCGAACGAGCAGCAGATCTCGCGAGGGTCGCGGACGGGGTTGACGACGTGCTCGGCCCATCCCCCATTCCAGAGATTGATGTTGTTGACCTCCCCGTTGATGTGATGGCTCTTGATGAGGGCCGGGCGCTGGCTCGTGGTGAGGCTCTTCTCCCGGTTGAGCACGAGCATGGCGGCGGGGCGCAACCGCACCTCCGTCGGAAAATTGATGTCGTCGATCGGGAAGGGGCAGATGGTCTGGTACTGGTACCGCTCCACGTCGGTATACTGAAGGGAGGCGGGAAGGTCGGCCGACGCGCTGGGAGACCGCAGGGATTCCATCAGCACGTCGTCGGAGAGCGTGTACGCGGCGGCCACGAGGCGAACCCACGTGTTGCCGCTTTTGGGGTAGCTGACGACAAATTGCATGGAACAGCCGGTGAAAGTGAGACAAAGCAGAACGAGAACCGGCGGGCCGAGATGTCCGCACGCGAAAGCACGATGCACGAGCGCCCGCGTGTGCAACGTCAATTCGGAGCAAACACTGAGCCAGCTTCCCCACCATTTTTTCTCACGGACGGCCGCCCCTCGAGAATACTGCACAGAACAAAGCCGTCGGCGGGCCGGGCCGAGCTGATTTAAAAACCCCGGTCCGTGTCCGATAACCGGGGGTGAGCCGATGCACGACGCCGGGCGGCGGACCGATGCCCGGACGCACCTGCCACGCACGCTCACTGAGATCCTCTACATCAACCCAGCCGAGACCCATGAGCAGTTTTTCGCAGATCAACACCAACATTCAGTCCCAGCAGGCCTTCCAGAACCTGTCGGACACCAGTGAGGAGCTGGCCACGCGCCGGGAGCGGCTCTCGACGGGGCTGCGCATCAACAGCGCCTCCGACGACGCCGCCGGCTTTGAGATTGCGGCCCAGTTGGAAGCGCGGACCGGGTCTCAGCAGCAGGCGCTCCGCAACATCGGGGACGCGAAGAGCACGCTCAGCACGGCGGAGGGGGCGCTCGACTCTCAGCTTGGCATTTTGCAGTCCGCCCGGGAGAAGGCCACGCAGGCGGCCAACGGGAGCCTGTCGCAGAACGAGCGGGACGCGATCGCCGGGGAGCTGCAGGAGCTGGTGGGAGAGGTCAACGACATTGCCGAGAACACGACGTTCAACGGCGACCAGTTGATCAAGGGCGGGACGTCGGGGGACAGCAGCAACTCCGTCGGGCTGACGTTCCAGACCGGGTCGGAGAGCGACCAGACCTTCGATGTCAATATCGCCAACTCCACCGCCGAAGACCTCGGGATCCGGCAGACGGATGTCGACGCGTCGACATCAGTAGATAGTGGAGGTGGGCAGCTCGTCAACGCAGGAGACTTCGCTGAGACTGCTGTGTCTGGAGTTGAAGGAAATGTCAATATTACGAATGGCAGCGCACAGACAAGTCTCGTCAACAACCTCAAAGGCGGTGAGTTTGACGTGTCGGTCGAGCAAACTGCGACCGATTCGATTAAGCTCAGTGCCAATGGCAATTCCACAACAATCACCGGGACTACTACGAGTGGAGGAGAAACGATATTCAATGGCACCAGCTCTGAGACGCTGACGCTTTCAAGCACCACTGGCGGTACGTCCGCGACTATTTCGGTGACGGGGAGCAATATCAGCATCGCAACGGATAGTCTCGAAAACGGCGGCGAGGCGAAAAGCTTCACCGTGGAGGTCCGCGACGAGCTGGACATCGGCACCCGGCTACAGAACGCCGGTGCCGGCGAGGCCCGCGACATCATCGACGACGTGGACAGTGCCATCGACGGGTTGACCAGCCAGCTCAGTGACCTGGGCGCGAGCCAGAACCGGCTCTCGTTCAAGGAGTCGAACCTGGAGACGAGCCAGACGAACCTGAACGCGGCGCAGAGCCGGATTGAGGACGCGGACTTTGCTCGCGAGCAGACGCAGGTCGCGAAGCTGCAGGTGCAGCAGCAGTCCGGGACCGCGCAGCTGGCGCAGGCCAACGCGGCGGGCCAGAGCGTCCTCTCGCTCCTCCAGTAATCCGCTTGGAGAAGGCCCAGGTCAATAATCGAACCGTTCAGAACAGATAGCCGAGACCCATGAGCAGTTTTTCGCAGATCAACACCAACATTCAGTCCCAGCAGGCCTTCCAGAACCTGTCGGACACCAGTGAGGAGCTGGCCACGCGCCGAGAGCGGCTCTCGACGGGGCTGCGCATCAACAGTGCCTCCGACGACGCCGCCGGCTTTGAGATTGCGGCCCAGTTGGAAGCGCGGACCGGGTCTCAGCAGCAGGCGCTCCGCAACATCGGGGACGCGAAGAGCACGCTCAGCACGGCGGAGGGGGCGCTCGACTCCCAGCTTGGCATTTTGCAGTCCGCCCGGGAGAAGGCCACGCAGGCGGCCAACGGCAGCCTGTCGCAGAACGAGCGGGACGCGATTGCGGGGGAGCTGCAGGAGCTGGTGGGGGAGGTCAACGACATTGCCGAGAACACGACGTTCAACGGCGACCAGTTGATCAAGGGCGGGACGTCGGGGGACAGCAGCAACTCCGTCGGGCTGACGTTCCAGACCGGGTCGGAGAGCGACCAGACCTTCGACGTCAATATCGCCAACTCCACCGCCCAGGACCTCGGGGTGGCGAGTAACTTAGATGCAACGTCCAACACCGGAGACAACGCTGGCCAGAACGTGAATGCTGGGGATTTCTCCAGCACGTCGAGTGCCGTCACGGCCCTCACGACAGGGGGGTTTAAAACCTTAGATTCATCTGGGACGAACCTAGCCGGAGACCTCGAAGGCGGCACCTTCGAGATTAACGCACAAAAGAATGGGTCTACCCTCACGCTCAGTGCCACCGGCACCACGGCTACCTTTGCGGGCACTGGTGCCACAAGCACGTTTACTGGCACTAACGACACACTGACCCTGTCGAGTGACGGGAGCAATAAGATTGCACTTGATGCCAGCAATTTGAACATTACGACGGGTCAAATCGGCTCTGGTGAAACGAAGAGCTTCACGGTGGAAGTCCGGGACAATCAAGACATCGGTACCCGACTGGAGGGCGGCAGCGCCGACGAGGCCCGCAACATCATCGACGACGTGGACAGTGCCATCGACGGGTTGACCAGCCAGCTCAGTGACCTGGGCGCGAGCCAGAACCGGCTCTCGTTCAAGGAGTCGAACCTGGAGACGAGCCAGACGAACCTGAACGCGGCGCAGAGCCGGATTGAGGACGCGGACTTTGCTCGCGAGCAGACGCAGGTCGCGAAGCTGCAGGTGCAGCAGCAGTCCGGGACCGCGCAGCTGGCGCAGGCCAACGCAGCGGGCCAGAGCGTCCTCTCGCTCCTCCAGTAATCTGCTTAGAGAATCCGTTCGGCTTCACGCTCGCGCCCTCGACCGTGCACAGCCTCCGGCCTACAGCCGGGGGCTGTGCTTTTTTGTCTTGGGCCGTTGTGTCGGGCCGCCCCGTTTGCTTCCGTGACATCCCGGACGCCTCCGCGGTCGCCATCACGAAACCGCCCGCACCCGTGCTCGCCGGTCCCACCTCCCTCAAAGGCGCGCCTCCCTTCTTGCCTTCTTGGGGCGTTTAAAGTCCCCCGCTCACCTCCGATAACAAAAGACGAGCCGAATCCACACGGCGTGCCCATTCGTTTCTGCATTCTTCACTGGTCCCCGGTCCCGCCATGCGTGTCTTTTCGGCCTCGCCCCGTCCCGTCGCCCCGACGACGTTTCTCCTCCCGCTCGGCCCCGGCCCGGAGTCAATCCCGGACGGCGGAGCACGTGTGCACGTCCCCCACGCGACGGGCAGCACCTCCAGCCCCACACGCACCGGCATCGACGGGCGGCCCGTGAGCCGGGCCAGCGCGGGGGCGTGGCCCGACGGTCCGATGCGGATCCCGTCCGATTCTCTCGACGACCTCGGGGCCACGACCGCCGAGCTGGCGACGGGTGACGGGGCCCGGGATGACGCGCCGGCCCCGGATCCGCAGGAGGCCCCGTCTGGGGAAAACGACGCCCCCGAGTACAGCGTGCTGGACGCGACGGGCCCCCGTCTCTCCCGCGCCGATCGGGCGCGAGCGCAGGCCCGGGCCGCGAAGCTCCAGATGCAGGCCCAGGCCGAGACGGCGCGGCGCGCCCAGGCCCACGCTACGGGGCCGGCGGTGCGCGACCTCATTGAGTAGGCCATCTGGAGCGCCCCCGGAGCCCACTCGTGCCTGCTCGTCGGGGGCGGGCTGCGCGGGGTGCCGGTGCACATAAGCGGCCCTGCGACGCACGGTGCGTCAGGTGGGACTGGGGACGGTGGGTCTCGTGTTGCGGGCGGCCGGTTGGACCAGAAAATTCATCTCATTCCGCAACGACGGGGCCGAGAGAGGCATCGCTCAGGTCCTCTACCCGTCCGCGCCGGTCGAGTCGTCAGCAGGCCGGTCGCCACGCCATCACCGGGGCCCGGCGTCCATCCCTCCGAACCGAGAGGATTTGAGTCGTCGTCGGAGGGGCGCTCAGTCACGCGGAGGGCGAGGACCGTGCTGTTTTTCTGGAAGGCGTCTATTTCCGAGGCACGGCACGTACTCTGCACTGTGGCACAGGCCGTTGTTACAGACTCGTGACAGCACCCGGAGCGTCCGACCCCCACCGGCGGGTGTGATTTTCGTTTGCCTAATTCTTGCTTACATTCACTACGGTATGCGCCTTCACGCGTCCGGCACGTCACCACTTCACAGAGGCATCGTCCGATGAGTGTGCTTTCTCCCGGCATGCTGGTGTTCGGGTACGTCCTTTCGTTTCTGGCCGGCGCCGCCGTGTGCCTGGTGGGGGCCGGGCTCTGGCGCCGGTTCGGGGCCGCAGGGGCCGAGGCCGCCGGGGAGCAGGCACGCCGGACCCCCGAGGCGGACCGGCTCCGCGGGGTGGCCCAGAGCCTCCCGGGCATCGAGTTTCAATACCGGGTCGGGCCGGGCGGGGCGGGCCGCTACGCGTTCGTCGGCGCGCGGGCGGAGGCGCTGCTCGGGCTGGCCCCGGACGCGGACGACTTCGAAGCGCAGTTCCTGGCTCGGGTGCCGGAGGCGTACCGAGACCGGCACGACCACTGCGTGCGGGCGGCCCGGAGCGGAGCGCGCCCGGAGCAGGTGGAGCTGCCGTTCGACCGGCCCGACGGGGAGCGGGTCTGGCTGCTCCTCACCTCGGTGCTGGAGCGCCGGCCGGAAGCAGGAGGCGAGGCGCTCGTCTTCAACGGCTTCATGCTCGACATCACCGAACGAAAGGAGCAGGAGCACACCCTGCGCATCCTCTCCGAGGCGGTCGAGCAGACCACGGACGGCGTCGTGGTGACTGAGGCCCCCGGCCGCGAGGCGGGAGAGGACGCGGATGGCGGCACCATCGCGTACGTCAACCGCGCGTTCGAAGAGATGACCGGGTACGCCGAGGCGGAACTGATCGGCCGCACGCCGCAGCTGCTTCGGGGCCCGGAGACCGATCCCGAAGTCATTGCCTCGCTCGAGCAGGCCCTGGCGGCCCAGGAGCCGTGGACGGGAGAAACCGTGAACTACCGGAAGGATGGGGAGCGCTACAGTGCCCGCTGGACCACGACGCCGATGTTCGACGCGGCGGGCGCCCTGCAGTACTGGGTGTCCATCCAGCGGGATGTGACCGAGAAGCAGGAGCGCGAGCAGGCGCTCCGGCGGCAGCAACGCCTTCTGGAGCAGGCCCAGCGGCTGACGGGGGCGTGGATGGCCGACCTCCGCACCGGAGAGGTGGCCTGGTCGGACGAGGGGTATCGGATCCACGAGCTCGACCCGGACACCGAGCTGAGCCTGGACGCCGCGTTCGAGTTTGTGCACCCGGACGCGCAGTCGCGGGTGCGGGATGCCTTCGACCGCTGTGTGGAGGCGGGCGCCTCTTACGACGTGGAGCATCGCATCATCACGGCCGAGGGGAATCGCCGGTGGGTCCGCACGGTGGGGGCGCCGGTCGAGGCGGACGGGGAGATTGTGAAGGTGGCCGGGGCCCTGCAGGACATCACCGAACGGAAGCGGCGCGAGCGCGAGCTGGAGCGCCAGAACGACCTCTTCGAGCGGGCCCAGGAGATTGCCGACGTCGGGGCGTGGGAGTACGACGTGGGGGCCGACACGGTGCGCTGGACCGAGAACGCCCGCCAAATGATGGCACTGCCGGCCCGTCCCAGTGACAGTCTGGACGAGGCCCTTCGCACCTGCCACCCGGACGACCGCCCAACGGTGCGGGCCGCCGTCGAGAACGCGGTCGAGGAGGGCACGCCGTTCGACCTGAAGGCCCGGCTGGTCCTTCCCGAGGGAACGCGCCGGTGGGTGCACGCCCGCGGGGCGCCCCAGTCCGAAGACGGGGCGGTGGTGCGGGTGCGGGGGACGATTCAGGACATTACCGCCCGTCGACGGCGGCAGGAGGCCCTCCGGACGTCGAAGAGCCAGTACCAGACCCTCGTCGACAACTTTCCGGACGGGGCCGTCTTTCTGTTCGACGAGGACCTGACGTTCCGGACGGCCGGGGGGCAGGGGCTGGCCGACGTCGGGCTCTCCCCCGAGGAGGTCACCGGGCGCACGCTCCACGACCTGTTTCCCGAAGACATCGCCGATCGGCAGGCCGAATATTACCGCCGTGCGCTGGACGGGGAAAAGCACGCCCTGGAAGCGAGCTACCAGGACGGCGACTACCGCGTCCAAATCCTTCCGGTTCGGGACGAGGCCGGGACGGTGATCGCCGGCATGGCCGTCTCCCGGGACGTCACCGACGAGAAGGAGCGCGAACGGGCCCTCCGGGGGCGGCGGGACAAAGTGGAGGCCCTCTACGAGACGGCCGATCGTCTGCTGACGGCGTGCAGCACGGACGAGATCGCCACGGTGCTCGTCGAGATCATCCGGGAGGCCCTTGGCCACCAGGGCGTGTCCGTCCGGTTTGCCCGAGAAGGCGTCCTGGAGGTGGCCCACGTGGCGGAGGCGACCCGCGACTTCATGCCCGAGCGCCCGCCCTTCGACATCGACGGGGACAGTGCGGTGGCGGAGGTGTACCGGAGCGGCGACACGCTCACCATTTCCGACCTGCAGGCCGTCGAGGTGGAAGACCCGCACGACTACGGGGCGCTCCGGTCCGTGGTGGTCGTGCCGATGGGGGCACACGGCACCTTCGCGGTCGCCTCCCCCGATCCCGGCGCCATCAGTGCCTTTGACATTCGCCTGATCGAGGTGCTTGGCACCTACGCGACGGCCGTCCTCGACCGGCTGGACCAGGAGAACAGCCTCCGGCAGGAGCGGGACCTGCTGGACCAACTGCTGTCCACGAGCCCGGCCGCCATTGTGCTGCTGGACGAGGCGGGCACCTTCGTCCGGGTGAACGAGCGGGCCAAAGAGGTGATGGGGATTGAGGAGGCCGAGGCCACCGAACGCGCCTTCAACGACCCGGAATGGGGCATCACGACGGTCGACGGGCGCCCCATTCCGGACGCGGACCTTCCGTTCCGGCGGGTTCTCCGGACCGGGGAGCCCGTCTTCGGCTACGAGCACGCGATTGAACGGCCGGACGGGACCCGCCGCATTCTGTCGGTGAGTGGGGCGCCCCTGCAGGACGTCGAGGGCACGGCGCAGGGGGCCCTGTTTCACCTCAACGACATCACGGAGCAGAAGGGGCAGGAGCAGGTGCTCCGCAGGCGCACCGAAAAGATCGAGGCCCTCTACGAGGCCACCCGGCGGCTGCTCCGGGCCGGGTCCCGCGAGGAGGTGGCCGCGGAGGTGCACGGGGTACTCCAGGACGTTTTTACGTATCCGTTCCGCCACACCGCGTTCGTCGAGGACGGCGAGATCGTCCCGCGAAACACCACCGCCGAGGGCGACGCCGACCTGCCGACGCCCAGTCCGCAACCGGTCGACGGCGACACCGTTGCGGCGCGTGCACTGGAGGCCGGGGAGGCGGTCGTCGTCCCCGACACCGCCGCGCTGGAGAACGACATCGACTACGGGGACCTGCGGGCCGCGGCCGGGGTGCCGATTGGCCGGCGTGGCGTGATCATTGCCGGCACGTCGGACGAAGGCGACTTCGACCGGCTCAACCTGCGCCTGCTGGAGGTGCTGGGCGGGTACGCGGCCCTGGTGCTCGAGCGCCTGCGCCGCGAGGAGGCGCTCCGGACGGCGAAGGAGGGGGCGGAGGCGGCCCGGGCCGACGCCGAGCAGGCCCGGGACGAGGCCCGGAAGGCGGCGCGGCTGAAGTCCGCGTTCCTCGCCAACATGAGCCACGAAATCCGCACGCCCCTCACGTCCATCATCGGGTTTGCCGAGATCCTGGGGACCGAGGTGGGGGCCCTGGACGCGGCGGCGGCCGGCTCGCTGGAGCAGAAGGCCCACCTGATTGAGCAGGGGGGCAAGCGCCTCCTGGACACCCTGGAGGGGGTGCTCAACCTGTCGAAGCTAGAGGCCGGGCAGATGGAGCTGGACCGCCGGCCCGTCGACCTGGCGGCCCGGGCGCGCCGGACGGCCGAGGAGCTAAAGCCGAAGGCCACGGACAAGGGGGTTCGCCTCCAGGTCGAGACCGGGAACGGGCCCGTTCGGGCCCGGGCCGACGAGGGAGGGGTGCAGATCGTGGTCCAGAATCTTCTCTCCAACGCGATCAAATACACCAACGAGGGCGGGCGCGTCCGTGTACGAACGTACCGGGAGGACGGGGCGGCCGTGCTGGCGGTCGAGGACACCGGGATTGGGATGGAGCCCGAGGCCGCGGAGGAGCTCTTCGAACCGTTCCGCCAGGCGTCGGAGGGCATCGGCCGGACGTACGAGGGCAGCGGGGTGGGGCTGGCCGTTACCCAGAAGGCAACCGAAGAGATGGACGGGGACATTGAGGTAGACACCGAGAAGGGCGACGGGAGCCGGTTCGTCGTGCGGCTGCCCCGGGCCGAGAATGCTGCCGACGCGGAGGCGTAGGCCCATAGGCTCGGGCCCGAGTCGATCGCCTCCACCGGGCTGCGCTGGGAGCGTCAACGAGGGCCGAGCAGAGCGAGGTCATGCGGCTTGCGGCACGAGTAGTCAGTGGGCTGCGCTGGGAGCGTCAGCGAGGGCTGAGCAGAGCGAGGTCATGCGGCTTGCGGCACGAGTCGTCAACGGGCCAGGCTGGGAGGATGGGGCCGGGGCCCCGTTCAGAACGGCAAAACGGGAGTGTGGCGCGGGGCGCCCTTAAAAGATTGCCCGGGGCTCCGATAACCAGGAGTGAACGACGGGGACACCGCCCCGGAAGGACGCTCCGGGCCGGAAATCGTTTCCCGTGAGGAAACGAGGCGACCCGTCGTCCCCCATTTTGATCGCGTTGGACTCAAATTTGCATCCATCCTCATGTACAGCGCACGTCAGCAATACCAGCAGCAGGCCGTCCAGACCGCCTCGCCCGAAAAGCTCATCGACAAGCTCTACGAGGCAGGCATCCAGGCGTGTCACCAGGAAGACCGGGACACGCTCCGTGATGTGCTCGTGGAGCTGATCGAGGCGCTCAATATGGAGCAGGGCGGCGAGCTGGCCGACCGCCTGCTCGGCATCTACGAGTTCTGCCTGAACGAATGCGCCACCGGCGACCTCGACATGATCCGCGGGTTGCTCGAAGAGCTCCGCGACGGGTGGCGCGAGGGCGTGCTCGAACAGCAGCCTGCATAACAGCGTTGCGCACTCGCTCATCCACGAACTGACTCTCATCGCCTCATGGGAACGTCCGTCGGGCCCGCAACCAACCTGAGCCCACAGTACCAACGGCTGATTCAGCGCACGCTCCAAATCGAGCGGCAACCAAAGCTGGAGCTGCAGAACGAGCGCCAGCAAAAGCAGGACACGAAGTCGGTGGTGAGTGACCTGGACGGCAAGCTGTCGTCGCTCCAGAGCCAGCTCAGCACGCTCACTGACTCGATTTCCAGCCCCTTCGACGGCCGCAGCGCCAGCGTGGAGAAGGGCACGGAGGCGTTCAACGTCTCGGCCGACGAGACCGCGAACACGGGCAGCTATTCGGTCGCGGTGAACCGCCTCGCCTCGGCCGACGGGCGTGTCTCGCAAACGTACGACGCCGACGGCACCGGCCTCTCTGATGCCTTCAACAGTGACCAGTCCTTCGACGTGGAGGTCGCTACGCCCAGCGACTCGGGGACCGACCGGACGTCGGTTCAGGTAAACGTGAGCGCCGCTGATCTTAGTGGCACCAACAAAGAGGTGCTAAACAACATCCAGTCTGCGGTCGACAGCGCGTTCCAGTCGGCCGTCGACGACGGCACCCTCTCGGACGACGAGCGCCCGAGCGCGTCGGTGATCAACCCCACGAGCGGCACGGCGCGCCTCTCGCTCCGAAGCCAACAGACCGGGTATCAGGGGCGGCTCAGCTTTTCCGACTCGTCGAACAACGTGCTCTCGGAGCTGCAGGTCAACGCCGATCAGATCGCCAGCGACACGCAGGGGGGCGAGATTACGGAGGTGGGCACCGGCGAGGCAAGCTCGAAGCTGACGAGCGAGTTCGAGCTGAACGGCCTCACCTTCACCCGGAACAGCAACGAGGTGACCGACGCGGTGGACGGGGTGACGATCAACCTGGAGGAGGCCAACGGGACGGAGTCGTCCTTCGAGGTCACGGCGGACGAGGAGGGCGCCCAGAGCGTCGTAGAGAACTTCGTCGATCGGGTCAGTGAGGTGATTACCTTCTTGAACGAGAAAACAAACCCCAATCCCGAAAGTGGGGAGCGAGGGGAGCTGGCCGATGACAGCACCTTCCGGCGGTTGAGTCGACAGCTCCGCACCGACGCGACCCGGCCGGTGGACGGCCAGCCGGAGGGGCTGAGTACCCTCGCGGACATCGGGGTAGAGGCCAACCGGGACGGGACATTGAAACTTACCGACGAAGATGCCCTTCGTACCGCCGTGCGTGAAAATCAAGGTGCCCTGAAGGACCTCTTTGCCGGCCCCGATGGGATCGCCACGCGAATGGAGAAACGCGTGGACCAGTACGCCGATGCCGGGGGACTCCTGGACGACCGACAGGACAGCATCGACAGCAGCATCGACCGGATCGACGACCGGATCGATGGCCTTGACGAGCGCCTCCAGCGCCGCGAGCAGCAGCTTCGAAACCAGTACGCGCAGGTACAGAGTACCATTCGGTCCCTTGCCAGTCAGCAACGGATCATTGGTTAGTAGCCTGCTCAACTGACGCCGTTGTGTCAGCGTCCCGACCACAGGGTTTTCGAGCACATGGCCGCGCCCGCCGACCATCTCGACGCTCTGCTCCACCTTGGGGAGCGCATCGCCGAGGCGGTAGAGGCCGACGATTGGGAGCGCGTGGCGAATTTGCTCGACCGGCGCGCGCGGCTCATTGATCGCCTGGCGGCGGACACGGGAACGGACGCCGATGCGTCCCCGTCCACACCTTCGGAGGTGAATCGAGCGGGCGGCGCGCTTCGACGAAAGCGGAAGGCCCTGGCCGACCAGCACGAGGCCCTTCTGGAGCAGCTCCGGGAGCGAGAAGACGAGATCGAGGCGGAGCTCAATCAGCTACAGCGACTGCGGCGCGCGAACGACTCGTACGACGACCACACCGCATCCTCGACCTCGGACCGAGCCGGGCACGACGGGGTGCTCCCCCCTGAATTCAGCGGATAGCCGCCCGGTTTATGTTTTCTTAACTTAAGAAAGCCGCACTCCCCCCGATAACCATCTGCGAGACGGCAGTCGTTTGTGGCACGGGGCCCCAATATTCATCCTTCGTAAATAGCGCTTGAGCCCATGAGCATTCAGAACCCATCCATCGGGCCGTTGCAGCCGGACTCGGCGCGCAACGAGAACATCGGTGAGGCGCAGCAGGCCGCAGACGCGGAGGAGGCGTCGTCGGAGCAGTCGCCCGAGACGACCGACGCCGCCGGCACCGACCAGGTCGAGATTTCCGACGCGGCGCGGGCCGCCCAGGAGCGCCTGAGCGGCGAGGACGTGGCGCTCGTGGAGCGCGGCCGGCAGGCCCTGAACGAAGAGGCGTCGCTCTCGGAGGAGCGGCGGACGGAGCTTCAGGAGCAGGTCGAAAACGGGCGGTTCACCGAGCCGGACGTGACCGAGGAGGTGGCCTCCTCCCTCACCGAGCTCTTCGGCTAACGGAGCCGACCCTAGATTGAGAACCCGTCCTCCCGGTACTCCTGCAGTTTGTTGCGGATGGTCCGCGCACTAACCCCGAGCTTCTCGGCGGCGCGCTTCTGACTTACGTCCTCCTGCGAGAGGGTGCGTAGAATGAGCTTGCGCTCCATCTCGGCAATGGTTGGCGGGCCGTCTCCGTCTGCCAGTTGGGTGAGCGTCGCACTCCCCGCGTCCCCCTCCGCGTCGGCGGCGGCCCCGTCCCGCGTGAACGACGCGTTCAGGACGTGCTCCTTCGTGATGGTGTCCGCGTCGGCGGCCATCACCACGCCCCGGTGGATCATGTTTTCAAGCTCCCGCACGTTACCGGGCCAACTGTGGGTTTGAAAGTGCTGTAGCAGCCCGCCCGACAGCGATTTGTCCGGAAGGTCGTACTGGGCGGTGTATTTTTCCACGAAGTGTTCGGCCAGCAGGGGAATGTCGGAGAGGCGGCCCCGCAGGGGCGGCACGTGGAGGGGAAAGACCGCCAGGCGGTGGTACAGGTCTTTCCGGAAGGCGCCCTCCTCCACCGCTTCTTTGAGGTCCCGGTTGCTCGTGGCGACGATGCGCACATCCACCTCTTTCTTCTCCGAGGCGCCCACCTTTTGAAACTGCTGTTCCTGCAGCACGCGCAGGAGCTTCGCCTGGACGCCGCAGTCAATCTCCGTGATCTCGTCGAGGAGCAGCGTCCCCCCGTCGGCCCGTTCGAACGCCCCCTCCATGTCGTCCACCGCGCCGGTGAACGCCCCCTCGACGTGCCCGAACAGGTGGCTCTCCACCAGGTCGCTCGGCAGGGCGGCGCAGTTGATGGGGACGTAGGGCGCGTCGGCGCGGGCACTCCGGTCGTGAATCAGCTGAGAGAGAATCTCCTTCCCCGTCCCGCTCTCCCCGTGGATGAACACCGGGGCCTCGCTCTGCGCGACCCGCGGCACCATCGTTTTGAGGTGCTGGATGCTCTCGTGCGCCCCGACGAACTGGGCGTCGCTCTCCGGCGCCCCGTCCTGGGAAAAGAGCGAGGAGCTGGTCGAGAGATCCGGGTCGTCGGGGCGGCCGGTGGGGGCCCCGTCGGCCGAGGTCACGTTTGCGGCGCCGGGTGCGGAGTCGCCGCCCGGTAGGCTGCCCGGCTGCGCAGACGGGGCCGGCTTCTCGAGGAGGCCCTTTACGCGGTCCACGAGCTCGTCGGTCGAGAACGGCTTCGGAATGTAGTCGGCGGCCCCCTTCTGCATCGCCCGCACGGCGTTCTGCGCGTTGTCCTGGTCCGAGAGCAGGATCACGCGCACCGTCGGGTGGTGCTCCTGGATGTGGTCCAGCAGCTCCATGCCGTTGGGCCCCGGCATCTGGTGGGTGGCCAGGACGAGGTCGAAGGCGGCCTCCTCCAACAGCTCGATTGCCTCTGTGCCGCTTGAGCAGGCCGTCACCTCGATCCCCTCGCGCGGGAAGAGGCGCTCGAAGACGTCGTGGAGCATGACCTCGTCGTCGACGGCCAGAATGTGCGGAGAGGTGGTCGCAGGGGACGTGGGTGCGGTTGTGTTCATGCTTGGCGGGGTCGGTGGGGTGAACGTGTGCTGCACGGGGGGCCGGGACGCGAGACGGACGCGCCCCTGTGGACGGACGGTCGAACCTCAGACCTGGAGGGTGAAGCAGGTCCCCCCGTCCGCGACGCTGTTCGTGGAGAGCCGGAGCGCGCCGTCGTGTTGCTCGGCGATGTGGGCCGCGATGGGGAGCCCGAGCCCAAGGTGCTGCGGGCGGGCGGAATAGAACGGCTGGAAGACCACGGACGGGTCGTCGAGCTCAATCTCTCCGTCGTTCCACACCTCGAACGCGACCTGGGGGGCGGCGTCGGTGCGGGCGGCGCGCAGAAGCACCGTTTCGGGGACGGTCGTGGCCTCCAGGGCGTTCTGCAACAGGTTGAGCAGGGCCTGTCGGAGCAGGGCCGGGTCCGCGTCGATGGGGGCGTCGGCCTCGGGCTCCACCTTCATCCGGACCCGCGTCTGCGCCGTGTCGTCGAGCAGGCCGATCGTGTCCTCCACCACATCGGACACGGGCACGCGCTGCGCGGAGGCGTCGACGGGGCGGCTGTAGTGACGGAGGGCCGCCAGCAGGTCGTCGATCTGGGCGGAGGCCGCCAGCACGTCCATTGCACTCTCGCGTCGCCGCTTCGGGTCGGGCGCATCCACCAGCCGATCTGCGTGGCGGGCAATCGTGTTCGCGAGGGGGGCGAGGTGGCGGGTGAGCACCGACGTCAGGTGCTTCAGGGCCTCGTCGTGTCCGTCCGCCGGAGACGACGCCCCCTCGGCGGCGTCGGGAGGCTCCGCCCCGCTCGGGGTGGACGGGACCTCCAGGGTCGGGACCGAGGTGCGCTCGGGGGACGTGTCGGGAGGCATGGACGGGAAGGGGGCGATGAAGGGAGGCAACGCGGTGGTTCTTGGGGCCGCAAACCGTACGCCGACCCCGGCCCCGCATCTTCTCAAGGCGGGCCACCGGTCCGCACGGCGTGTCTGGCGGGGGGGCAGGGGCCATCCGGGCCACGGGTTGGTGTAAATATTTCCCACCTTCTCCGAGGACGCCTTCCATTTTAACACGGAGGCGGATTCGCCGATAACAGATTTCTTGATGGGTGCACCAGAGTGCCACGGTCATGGCACGGTGCTTGATTGGATTGTAGACCCGACGCGCTTTCCCCGCAGGACCGATTCGGCCATGGAAACCACACAGGTTCGCCTTCTGCGCAACGCGATGTCCGCCTACGCCCAGCGTCGGCGGGCCGCGTCCAGCAACCTCGCAAACATCGACACGCCCGGATACGACCGGATGTCGGTCTCCTTCGAAGAGGAGCTGCAGGACGTGCGTCGGCACTCGGGCAGCCTCCGGGAGCAGTCGGAGGTGGAGCCCGACACGGAGGTGGAAGACGAGGCGCCCGTGCTCGAGGAGGAGCTCATGTCGCTGACGGACACGCAGATGCGCACGCGGTTGGCCTCGCGGGCGCTTACCGAGCACTTTGACCTCATGCGAATGGGCATCACCGGAAGCGCGCGGTAGCCGCCGCGATCCCCGCGCCCCTTTCCCCTAAAATCCCCTAGAAGCACGCCCTGCCCATGCCGATCGGAAGCCAGTTTCTCCCCGCGATGAAGACCGCCGCCCGCGGCCTGGAGGCCCAGCGCCGCAAGCTGGGCGCCGCCACGGAGAACCTCGCCAACGCCACCACCTCGCGCACAGAGGACGGGGACCCGTTCCGGATTAAGCGGGCGGTGCAGGAGGTCGACAACGCGGACTACGAGCGCCTGAACCGAGGGGGGCTCGACCCGCAGCTCGAACTGCGCAGCACCAATGCCCGGCACCTGCGCGAGGCCTCGCTCCCGCCGGAGCAGGCCACCGGAACCCTGGGCCCTGAGACCGAGATCGAGGAGATCGAGCGGGAGCGCCTCGAGTACGACCCCTCCCACCCGCACGCCGACGAGGAGGGCTACGTCCACTACCCGGACGTGAACGTCGCCCAGGAAATGGCCCGGATGACGTCCGCCAACCGCGTCTACGAGGCCAACCTCTCGGCGGTGGAGGCCACCAAGAGCATGGCCCAGCGCACCTTCGAGATCTGAGCCGCCGCGCCCCCCCTCGTCGTCGTCTTGCACGCGTTGCCTTGTTTCCCATGAACACAATTGGTTCCTCCGCGGCCGGCCGCGCGGCCTACACCCAGGGCGTCAATCCGTCGCAGGAGTCGTCCGGCGCCGCTTCGGGGCCCGAAAAATCTGCCTCGGGCGCCGAGAAATCTTCCGAGGCGCAGCAGGCCCCGGACGCCGCGGCGACCCAGGAGGCCTCCGAGGACGCCCTCACTACGCAGGAGCGCCAAGCCATCGAGGAGAACTTTCCGGAGGACCCGGAGCTGTCGATGCGGCTCTACGGGCGCGGGCGGGGCGCGCAGACGGTCAATCCGAACGCCGTCGGCGGCAACCTCGACGTGACCGGGTGACGCCCCGCCGGCCCCCGCCGCACGCACAGGTCCTTTTGGAACTCCTTGTGGAACGACGCCCCGCACTCGACGGACAGACCCCCGAACGGCCATGAAGGCTGCACAGCTCCAAAATTACCGCCAGGCCGCCATCCAGCAGACGGATGAGGGGGGCGGCGACGATCTCCCCAACCTGGACGAGGCGACCGACGGCCCCAGCTTCAGCGACACGCTCGAGAACGCGGTCGAAGGGGTTGACGAGGCGCAGGACACGGCCAACGAGAAGGTAAGCGCCTTCGTGGCGGGGGAGGAGAAGGACCTGCACGAGGTGATGATCTCGATGAACCAGGCTCGGCTTCAGTTCGAGCTCATGAACGAGGTGCGCAGCAAAGGACTCCAGGCCTACCAGAAGCTGATGCAGACGCAGATCTAGACGACCCGCACACTGCAGTCGGGGCCTCCGCCCCGACGTGAAAGGGCTGGGGATTCGCGTTGTGCTAGTGCTGTTTTTGCCACGAATGGAGACGTTTCTCGCCCGCATTCAGCAATTTCTGGGGCGCCTCTCGACCGGGCAGCAGGTGGGGCTCGGGCTGTTGGCGGTCGGGACGATTGCCCTTCTCGTCGGCACGGCCTACTGGTCGAGCCAGCCCGACTACGCGCTTCTCTTTGGCGACCTGGAGCCGGAGGCGGCCAACCGGGTGGTCAGCCGGCTGAAGGAGGAGGGGACGCCCTACGAGCTCCGCAATCAGGGCGCGGCGGTGTACGTCCCGCGCGCCTCCATGCACGAGTTGCGCCTTCAGTTCAGCTCGGACGGCACCATCGACGACGGGCAGACCGGGTACGAGCTGTTCGACCAGGGGACGCTCGGGATGACGGACTTCATGCAGAAGCTCAACAGCAAGCGCGCGCTGGAGGGGGAGCTGGCCCGGACGGTGTCGAGCATCGGGCAGGTGGAGAGTGCGCGCGTGCACCTCGTGGAGCCGGAGGACGATCCGTTTGAGGCCCAGCAGGTGGAGGCGAGCGCCTCGGTCGTCCTGAGCCTCGCGGGCGGGTCGTTGGCGCAGGCGCAGGTGCAGGGGGTCACCCAGCTGGTGGCGGGCGCGGTGGAGAAGCTGAGCCCCTCCCAGGTGAAGGTGATCGACCAGGACGGAACCATGCTGTCCGACCCCAACGCCGCGGACGAGAACGTGCAGATGACCTCTACGCAGATCGACATGCAGCGGTCGGTGGAGGAGCAGCTCATGAAGCAGGGGCAGTCGATGCTCCGGAAGGTGGTGGGGCCGGACAATGCCGTCGTTCGGGTCTCCACGGAGCTCGACTTCGACCGCACGGTGACGGAGAAGGACCTCGTCGACCCCGAGAGCGCCACCGTCGTTAGCGAGGAGCGGATGCGGGAGGAGGGCGGCGGGGACGAGGCGGGCAATTCGAACTCGGTCGTCCGCAACTTCGAGGTGAGCCGCACCACGAAGCGGTCGGAGAAGAGCGTGGGGGATGTGAGCCGGCTGACGGTCTCGGTGGTCGTCGACCAGGAACGGACGACGGGGCCGGACGGGGAGCCCACGTACGAGCCGCGCAGCCAGGAGGAGATTGCCAAGATCGAGTCGCTCGTCAAGAACGCCGTTGGGTTCGATGAGGAGCGGGGGGACCGGTTCACGATTCAGCAGACCCGCCTCACCACCGACGCCGGGCGGGCCGGGCCGGCTGCCGGAGACGGCGGCGGGGAGGCCCCGATGCGGCTATACCTGCGGTACGGGCTCATCCTCGTGGCGATTGGGGCGGCCGTCTGGGTGGCCCGCTCGCTCGTGCAGGCCCTCACCGCGACCCCGGAGGAGCAGCCCACGCCGCTCCAGGCCGCCGAATCGCGTCAGGTCGAGGGGCGGACGGCGGACGGGGCGGTCGAGGAGGGAGACGGCCCCGCCGCCCTCCAGGAGACCGAGGAGGAGGAAGAGAGCCTGGTCAAAGACGACATGTACACCAACAAGCTCTCCGACGAGGCCAAGGCGCGCCTGGAGGCCCGGAGTGAGATGTTCGAGGAGATTCAGGACCAGGTCGAAGAAAACCCCGAGCAGACCGCCGATCTGATCCGGTCCTGGCTCGTGGAGGATCAAACCATGTAGCGCCCCGCCCGCCCTCCCGTCGCACTACGCTTTTTGCTTGCCGCTTACAGACCATGGGATCTTCTGCATCTCCGTTTGCCGACGAGCCGATGACCCCCACGGACCCGTCCGGGGTGGGGGGAAGGGGGCGGGGCGATGAGCCCAAGCCCGGAGGGGGCCCCGGGCACCGCCCTCCCCGACGACCCGGAGGACCTGACCGGGGCCCAGAAGGCCGCCACGCTCCTCATCGCCCTCGGCGTGGACACGGCCAGCGACGTCCTCAAGCACCTCAACGACAAGGAGGTGGAAAAGGTGTCCGTGGAGGTGGCCCGCATGCGCAACGCCCCCAGCGAGCTGGTGGAGGAGGTGCTCCTGGAGTACCGGGACGTGGCGCGCGCTCAGGACTACGTAACGAAGGGCGGTGTGGAATACGCCCGCGAGGTGCTCAACGAGGCCCTGGGCAACCGCCGGGCCGAAGAGGTCATGATGCGGGTGGAGGCGGCGATGGAGGTGTCGGCGTTCCACCTCCTGCAGACGGTTGAGACGGACCAGCTGACCGGCTTCCTGCGGCGCGAACACCCCCAGACCGCCGCGCTCATTCTTGCCCACCTCAACCCCCGCAAGGCCGCAGAGATCATCTCGGGGCTGGAGGAGGATCTGCAGAGCGAGATCATGTACCGCCTGGCCACGATCGGCAACACCTCCCCCGAGATGATCAACGACATCGAGGAGGTCATTCGGAACCAGCTCGGGTCCGTCATCGGCGCCGAGACGAGCGTTATGGGGGGCATCGAACAGGCCGCCGAGATCCTGAACACGACGAGCCGCTCCTCCGAGAAAAACATTCTCGACAACCTCCGGGACCGCTCCGAGGAACTGGCCTCCGACATCAAGAACCTCATGTTCGTCTTCGACGACCTGACGAAAATTCGGGCGGAGGACCTTCAGAAGCTGCTCATGGAGGTGGACCAGGAAGACTTGGCCCTCGGCCTCAAGGGCGCCTCCGACGAGCTGCAAAACAAGGTCATGCGCAACGTGAGCGACCGGGTGGCCGAGGCCCTCGACGAGGAGATCGAGCTGCTCGGCCGCGTCCGGGTGAGCGACGTTGAGGAGGCCCAGAACCGCATCCTGGAGATCGCGCAGGAGCTCGAAGAGAAGGATGAGATCGCGCTGACCAGCGCCTCCGAAGAGGCGGTCATCGAGTAGCGGCCCCTTCGCTGTTCTGTTGCATTGCCGGCCTGCACACGAAATGGGACGTGTCATTAAAAACACAGACACATCGGACGTGACGTCCGTCTCGCTCGACGAGGACGTGCTCGCGGAGGGGGCCGACCGCATTCCCGCCGAGCAGGTGGCGGAGGCGGAGCACGACGACGCGGACCCGCCGCCGGGGGCGCGGCGCCCCAGGGACGCGTCCTGCGGGCGGGGGAGGCCGGGCGGTCGCCCGAGCCGGTCACGGTGCGCCCGGACGAGATCGCGACGCAGGACGCATCGGGGAGCGACCCGGCGGCGCCCTCGGGACCGGACGACACAGGGACAGACGCCCCGCCGACCGACGGGGCGGACGACCACCCGGACGAAAATGAGCCGACCCGGACCGACGCGGAGTGGCGGGCACATCTGGACGAGAAGGTAGAGGGCCCGGGCCGGGCCGAGGGTACGAGGAGGGCCACGACGACGGCTACGAGGCGGGCTACGACGACGGCTACGCGGAGGCGGAGGCGACCCTGCAGGCTGAGTTCGACGACACGCGCCGACAGCTGTCGGAAGACATCGCCCGGTTCGAGGAGCTCTGGGAGACGTACATCGACGACGCCGAGTCGGCGATCATCGAACTGACCCTCGACCTGGCCGAAACCATCGTCGATGCGCCGTTCACGGAGACGATGCGGCAGGCCTCGGAGGAGGCGGTCATCGAGGCCGTGACCGAGCTGGCCGCCACCCCGGTGACGATTCGGCTGCACCCGGTCGACTGCCAGCGGGTGCGAGAGTCGGGGCTCGTAACGCGCCTGCAGGAAAACTACGAGGGGCTCACCCTGGAGCCGGAGCCCGACTTCGAAGAGGGGGACTGGAGCGTCTCGTCCCCGACCGGCGTCGTGCGCCGGCTGCGGGCGGAGGTGCTGGAGACGCTCCGGGGCGAGCTCCGGCGCGCCACGACGGACTCGGACGCCGCCCCCGATACGGCCCCCGACACCGCCCCGGCGTAGTGCCCACCCGACCTGTCTCGTTTGTCGCTTGTGCGCCCCATGCCCGCCCTTGCCCGCTCGCTCGACCGCATCCGGGAGACGACCGTTCCGGCCCGGCGCTACGGCCGCGTCACGTCCGTGGTGGGGCTGCTCGTGGAGGCCAGCGAGCTGGACGCGGCGGTGGGGGAGATGTGCCGCATCCACGTGGCGGAGGGCGGCGAGACGCGCACGGTGCGCGCCGAGGTGGTGGGGGTGAAGGAGAGCACGACGGTCCTCATGCCGATGGAGCAGACGCACGGCCTGCAGGCCGGCTGCCTGATCCGGCCCGCCGACGAGGGCATGAGCGTGCCGGTCGGGCCCGACCTCCTGGGGCGCGTCATCGACGCGGGGGGCGCCCCATCGACGGGAAGGGGCCGCTCGGGACGGACGCCCGGGAGCCGATCCATCGCGACCCGCCGTCGCCCCTGGATCGTCCCCTCATCGATACGCCCCTCTCCACCGGCATCCGGTCCATCGACGCGTTTCTGAAGATGGGAAAGGGCCAGCGAACCGGGATCTTTGCGGGGTCGGGGGGGGAAAAAGCACGCTGCTGGGCATGATCGCCCGCCGGGCCGAGGCCGACGTGAACGTGATTGCCCTCATCGGGGAGCGAGGGCGCGAGGTCCGAGAGTTTATTGTGGACAACCTGGGCGAGGAGGGGCTGCGCCGCTCGGTGCTGGTGGCCGTGACGGGGGACGAGGCGGCGATGAGCCGCGTGAAGGCGGCCAGCGCGGCGATGGCCATCGCCGAGCACTTCCGCGATCGGGGCCAGGACGTGCTGCTCATGATGGACTCCATCACACGGGTGGCGCAGGCACAGCGCGAGATTGGGCTGGCGGTGGGCGAGCCGCCGACGCGACGCGGCTACCCGCCCAGCGTGTTTGCGCTCCTGCCCCGCCTCCTGGAGCGGGCCGGGCCCGCAGAGGCGGGCACCATCACGGGCATCTTTACGGTGCTCGTGGAGGGGGACGACATGAGCGAGCCCATCAGTGACGCGGCCCGCGGCATTCTGGACGGCCACATCGTCCTGTCCCGCGAGCTGGCGGAGGCGGGCCACTACCCCGCCGTCGACGTGCTGCAGAGCGTAAGCCGCGTGATGCCCCGCGTGGCGAGCCCGGAGGCCGAGGCCGCCGCGCAGGAGGCCCGCGAACTGCTCTCCGCCTACGAGGAGGTGGAGGACCTGATCAGCGTGGGGGCCTACGAGGAGGGGAGCGATCCGGAGACCGACCGTGCCGTGGAGGCCTACCCGGCGCTGGCCGACTTTCTGCAGCAGTCCGTGGACGCCCCGCCGCCGGATCCGGCCCCGTCCACCCAGCTCCGCCAGCTCCTGGACGACATTCCCGAGTAGGAGCTGGCAGGAACTTTGAGTTGTGTACGGTGCGCAGGCGGAGGGCCCCGCGTTCGAGCTCGCGCCTGCGGGCCGACGGCCCGTCCGCATGCCGCCGGAGACGGACCGACCGTCCCCGGGCGGATGCACGCCGCCGAGGCCGCCTTCACACTGCGTTCTGTCGCCCCATTCGTCCCTGGCAATGCCCGGAAAGAAGTTCCGCTTCTCGCTGCAGAAAGTGCTGGAATTGCGCCAGCACGAGACCGAGAAGGCCCGCCAGGCCCTCGCCGACGCCGAGCGTGCGCTCGAGCAGAAGGCGGACGCGCTGGAGCAGGCCCGGGATCACCTGGCGGAGTGTCGGCGGCGGGTGGACGCGGCGCGCCGGCAAGACCCGGCCCGCATTCAGCAGGCCGACGCGTTTCGCCAGGCGGCGCGTCAGACCGTGGAGGCGACCCGGGACGCCGTGGAGGCCTGCCGGGAGCGGGTGGAGCGGGCCCGTGCCGAGCTTCGCGAACGCCGGCGGGCCGAGGAGGCCCTCGAAGAGCTGCGAAGCCAGGAGCGGGACCAGCACGACCGCGAGCAGAAGAAGGCGAGTGAGGCCTTCTTCGACGAGCAGGCCATGCTTCGTCACGACCGCACCGACGCGGCGCTGTCGCTACTCTAAAGACGGCCATGCAGTCGACCGTGATCAAGTACGGACTTCTCATTGCGGGCGCGGCGCTGGGGGCCTTCGCGGTCGCCCTGCTGGGGGCGTACCTGCTGATGCCGTCCATCGCGCCGGAGACGGCGGGGGTGTCCGCCGACAGCCTCGACGCGTCCGGGCGCGACACGACCCGACAGGCGTCCCTGCCCGGGGACACGACCGCGACGTCGTCGGACACGACCGCAACGCGGGCGTCCCGCGACTCGACGGGGCGCGCGCTCCGCGATTCGACGCGTGTGGCGTCCTCGCTGGTCTCGCGGCTTCGGGACTCCCTTACGGTCGTCGGGCAGCTTCAGGATTCGCTCCGGGCCCTCAAGGAGCAGCTCCGCACGGCCGAGGCGGAGGCCGACACCCTGCAGGCACAGATCACGTCGCTGGAGAGCCGGGAGGCGAAGGTGGGCGAGCTGAAGGACGCCCTGCTCGGCATGGGCCGGCGGGAGCTCGCGACCGTGCTGGCGAACGTGAACATGGCGGTCCTCAAGGAGCTGTACCAGCGCACCTCGGGGCGAACGCGCACCCAACTGCTCACTGCCATCTCGGCGGAGCGGACGGCACAGTTTGTGAATCAGGTTGTCGGGGGCGACGATGCGCCCGCCGACACGACCGCCGCGCAGGCGACCGACAGAGACGAAGGCCGGGGCGCGTCGCCCGGCCGCTGACCTTTTTCCTCAATCGGCCCCGCAGAGGGCCCTCTCTACCATGCAAGCGATTCGCCTCACGCGACCGACCGAAGAGGCCGCCCAGCAGTCCCCCGTCACGAAGCAGGCGAAGGCGGGCACGGGCGCCACGGCCTTCCCGGCGATCTTGTCCGGCGTGCAACGTGCGTCCGGAACCGCCGCGGAGGGCGGGGGACGCGCGGCCCAGCGTTTCGTGTTGGGGGGCGAGGGGACGGCCGGCCTTGAGGGAAAGACGGCCGACGGGGAGGAGGGGGGCTCGCGGCGTTGTTAGGCGGGGCGCTTCTTCGGGCCGGGAACGGGGAGGGCAAGGCACAGAAGCGAATCCTGCTTGCGGGCGAGGGCGAAAGGGCGAGCGGAGCCGGCCCGTCGGCCTCGGCGGAGACGGTGAAACTGATGCCCATTTTGCACGCGGCTGGAGGCAAGAGCGCGGCCGGAGGAGAGAATACACGAGGAGGTGAGACCGTGGGGTCGCTCGTCGTCCGGGCGGTGCGGGCCGGCGGGGAAGGGGGAAATGCCCCGTCGTCGGGGCAAAAGACCGAGGGCGGGACGCAGGTCCGGGGGGGCTGGGGCCGAGTGGCGTTCACGTCGGGGGACGGAACGGCACGGTCGGCGCAGAGGGGACAGAAGACGGTCCCCGTGGTGAAGGGGGCGGGCGGCACGGAGGGCGGAACGCAACAAACTGCCAGGCACGGGGCCTCGGGAGGGGGGGGGAGCGGGGGCGAACGGCGCCTCGTCGTCCGGGACCGGGTCGGGCCGTGCAAAACAGGGCCGGGTATCGCCGGGCACGATCGCCGTTGAGTCCGGAGAAGGCCGGTCCGGCCACGGATCAGACGGGCCGTCCTCCAAGGGGAAGGGGGCCGTGAGGCGGATGCCCGAGGGCGAACGGGCGGGGGCGTCGGCCCGAAAGGGAGGCCGGGGCCCGGGCCAGGAGGGCACGCTTCTCGCCGGCGAGAAGCGCCGTCCGGGGCAGAACGCAGGCCGATCGCCCCGCCCAAGCGGAGTGCGTTCGGAGGGACAGGCACGGGGGGGCGCTGGACGTCCCCAGGAGGCCGGCTCCAAGACGGGAGGAAGCGCCAAGAAGGACGGGACGCGCGGGAAGCAGATCTCCCCGTCCGCCCTGAAGGGGGGAGGCGCAGAGTCGGGACGTGGGCGGGAGGGGACAGACGAGGGGCGGACGGCCCGGACGGCCCGGGACGGCACCCGGTCTGCGGGACGGCGAGGCCGGGGCCGATCGGGACAGCGGGGCGGAACGGGCCAGCAGGGCGGCGGCCAGCAGAGGCAGGGCCCCGGACAGAACGGGCAGGGGCAAAAGGGACAGGCGCAGGGGCCGAAGAACGGGCCTGGGTTTCAGGCCCTCGCGTCCTCGTCCACGAGTACGTCGGGGGAGTCCGACGCCCGTACGCTCCGCGCCTCCCTGACGCAGGACGGCGCCTCGACGAGCGGCGGCACGCAGACGGACGGAAAGGGGACAAGCGCGTCCGGGGGCGGGTCGGGCGCGGCGTCGAAGGCCAAGGCGGACGCGCGTCCCACCGGCAAGTCGGCCCCCCCTCGCACAATGCCCTCGGCGTGGCTCAACGCGGCAAAGAATGGCCCCCTGCGGACGGCAGAACTTGCGGGGGGGTGGAAGGCCCTGGAGATGTCGCTGGGCGAGGACAAGGGCACGATGACCGTCAAGGCCCGGCAGGGGCAGGAGCAGACGGCCGTGTCGGTCGGGTTCAGCGAGACCCGGGTACAGGCCCAGGTGGCGTCCAATGCGCGTCAGCTCCAGGACGCCATGCAGGCCCAGTACGGCACCGACGTCGACCTGTCCTTTGGCGGGGGCGACGCGAACGAGTCGGACCAACAGGCCTCGGACGGGGCGTCCGCCGAGGGGGCCTCCGCCCTGGCTCCCGGAGACGAGTCGACCGACGCGGATGAATCCAGTGGCGCCTCCCTCCGCGGCCGTGGCCGGCGGGAGTGGATCGGGTAGGCCCGTCGGCCCGCACGATGTTTGCGCCCCAGCATTTGTGCTTCACTGTTTGCGTTCCACACACCAACGTCCCCCCACGACATGATTGAGTCCCTCGCATCGTCCGCGGCGCCGAGCCCGGCCGTCCTCCCGAACGGAGACGGTTCGCAGGGCGGGGAATCGGGCGGCAACGGTGCCCTCTCGCAGGCCACCTCGGCGAACCTCGGCAAGAACGACTTTCTAAAGCTGCTAACCACGCAGCTTCAGAATCAGGACCCCTCAAACCCGATGAAGGGGAAAGACTTTGCCGCACAGCTGGCCCAGTTTAGCTCCGTCGAGCAGCTCACCAACATCAGCGGCCAGATTGAGGAGCAGGGAACGAGCGACGGGGCCCTGGCCCAGAGCATCAACGACGGCATCGCGACCGACCTCATCGGGCGCACGGTGAAGACCTCGGGCAACACCCTGCGGTGGACGGGGGAGGGGGAGGCGACCTTCGGGGTCGACCTGGAGCGCCCGGCCGCCGAGGCCACGGTCACGATCCGCGACGCGGGGGGCAACGCGGTGCGGACGAAAACCCTCGAGAATGTATCGCAGAGCACGGAGGTCACCTGGGACGGCGCGGCGGACGGGGGCGCACAGGTGCCCGACGGCACGTATTCGGTGGAGGTCAGCGCCACGGGCGGGAGCGGGGACGCCATTGAGGGGACCGCGCGACTGGAGGGCACCGTCGATCGCGTGACGCTAAAGGACGGGAAGACGTCCCTCCGCATTGGGGGGGCGCAGGTGTCGATGGGGCGTGTGCAGAGCATTGCGGCCCAGTAGCCCCCGGTTCCCTCTTCGCCGCTCTTAATGGGCAATGCGGTGTCCCCATGACGGTCCACCAGCGAAACGGACGCGTCCCGCCGGACGCGCTCCGGCAGACGCCGTCGGAGCCGTCCTCGCCCGACGCTCCGTCCAAAGACACGGACGAGGCGTCGTTTGCCGACCACCTGGAGGCGGCGCAGGAGCAGACGGACGGCATTGAGCTCTCCGGCCACGCCAAGCAGCGGGTCGCGCAGCGCAACATCTCGCTCGACGCCGGCCAACGCCAAGACCTCGCCGACGCCATGAACCAGCTCGACGACAAGGGGGCCCAGGACGCGGCCGTCCTCCGCGAGGACGCGGCCTTCGTGGTCAACGTGCCGAGCCGGACCGTCGTCACGGCCCTCGACCAGACCGAAATGCAGCGGCGGGTCTTCACGGACATCGACAGCGCCGTCCGGCTCTAGCTCCCCCCAACATCCCTCGTGACACACTCCTACCGACTCGCTTGCTGAATCGCTTTTCGGGTACCACCCGGCGGGACCCACGCCTCGCCTCCATGGCGGAGCGAGGCACGGGACGCCGGTGCGCGGCTGACCGACCGAGGCCGCGCTCGTTTCGACGTATCTCTCTCCAACAACACACCTGAGACCTATGAGTCTTCAGTCTTTGAGCATCGGCGTCTCTGGGCTTCGAAGTCACCAGACGCGCCTCGACACGGTCAGCAACAACATCGCAAACTCCAGCACGACGGCCTTCAAGCGCCAGCGGGCCGCGTTCAGTGAGGAGCTCGGCCAGGAGATTCTGGGCGTGGGGCGCACGGCGGGCGGCTCGTCCATCAACCCCTCGAAGGTGGGGCGGGGCGTCTCGGTCGCCTCGATCGACCGGAACTTCTCGCAGGGCTCGCTCAACGACACCGGCATCAAGACCGACCTCGCGCTGAACGGGGACGGATTCTTCGTCGCCAGCCCCAAAAGCGGGGCGGCGAGCGACCAGCGTCGCCTCACGCGGGCCGGCAACTTCTCGTTCAACCAGGACGGCGAACTCGTCACGGCCAACGGCCTGAACGTGCAGGGCTGGGAGGTTGGGGAGGACGGGACGGCCGATACGGGCGAGCTCAAGAACATCCGGTTCGACCCCAATGCCCAGTCCGCGGCGAAAGCCACCACCGAGGCGGAGGTTGGGGGCAACCTCTCGGCCGACGCGACCGACGGGGACACGAGTGAGATTTCAAGCGTCGTCTACGACGAGCAGGGGAAGGCCCACAACGTGGTCCTCAACTTCGAAAAGACGGCGACCGATGACGAGTGGACATTCAGCGTAGAGGACCCTGATGGCGTCCTTCAAAACGCCAACGCAGGCGGTCCGGGCGACGCCAACGGAACGATCACGTTCAAGGACGACGGTTCCGTAGACTCGATTTCAGGCGTGACCAACGCGTACGACCCAGACGGCAACGGGACCAACGACGGGGTGAGTCTCGACTGGACGAGTGATGCGGTTCAAGGGGGCAAAAGCTTGGGCATCAGCCTGCGCGACATTACGCAGTTCAGTGGCTCGACCACGTCGAAATTCCAGGGCCAGAACGGCAACTCGTCGGGGGAGCTGTCCGGCGTTCAGTTCACGCCGGAGGGCAAGCTGCAGCTCAACTACACCAACGGGGTGCAGGAGGAGGAATATCAGCTGGCCATCGGCGACGTCAACAACCCGAACGGCCTGGAGCAGCAGGGCGAGAACTTCTTCACCACGACCGGCGCCTCAGGGGACCTTCAGCTCGGACGTGCGGGCCGCGACCTGCAGACGTCCGTGGTGTCCGGGTCGCTGGAGTCGAGCAACGTGGACCTCGCGAAGGAATTCTCCGACCTCATCAAGGCCCAGCGTAGCTACCAGGCCTCCTCCCAGATCATCACGACCGCGGACGAGGTCCTCAACCAGACCGTCCAGCTCAAGCGGTAATCTGATTGGCCGGCCGCCACGTGTTGTTGGCTTCTCTTTGCCGGGGCCTTGTGGAAGAGACGAGGCCTCGGCGTTGGACTAGAGGGAGGGGCCCCAGGGGTTAAGAATCCGGCTCGGCCGCCGATAATGGAAAGTGGACCGTCTCAACCGCCGCCCTTCTCTTTCATCGTCGACTTGTTCTGTTTCCATGCGCGAACCCGACTCGCAAACCGAAGACGTCCGCCAGTTCGTCAGCTTCATCGTGGCGGAGGAGGAATTCGGGGTCGACATCCTGACGGTGCAGGAAATCATCCGTCCCGTCGAGATCACCCGCGTGCCCCATGCGCCCGACTTCGTAGAGGGCGTCATCAACCTGCGCGGACGCATCCTTCCGATCATTGACCTGCGCACGCGCCTCGGCTTCCCGGAGCGCGACCAGGACGAGGACACGCGCATTCTCGTGGTGGAGCTGCAGGACCAGACGGTCGGGTTCGTGACCGACTCCGTCCGCGAAGTCCTCCGCGTGGAGGAGAGCACGATCGAGCCGGCCCCCGACCTTGCCACAAACATCGACACGCACTTCCTGCGGGGCGTGGCGAAGCTCGACGAGCGGCTCCTCATTCTGCTGGACCTGGACGGCATCTTCTCCGAGGAGGAGGCCGAGGCCCTGCAGGGCATGGAGGAAGACGAGGCCGACGCGGCCGCCGCACAAGGCGTCGCGGCATGACGGGTCCCCGAACGCTCCTAGCAATTTCTCCCTGAGGAGGCACATATGAAAAAACCGTCCGCAGCAGAGGCGTCGCTCTCCAGACAAACGTTTGACCGCCTCCGCGACCTCGTGCGCGAGCATGCCGGCATCGACTTTCCCGACGAGAAGCGATACCTCCTCGAAAGCCGAGTCAGGCCGCGCCTCCTGGCACAGGACGTGCCCGACTTCGAGACGTACGCGGATCGTCTGGAGCAGGGGGACACCAGGGAGATTGCGCGACTGGTGAACGCGGTGACAATCAACGAAACGGCTTTTTTTCGGCACCCGTCGCAGTTCGAGGCCCTGGAGGACACCATCCTTCCCGAATTGGTGCGGCTGCACCAGCAGGAACGGTCGGGCCCCATGCGGCTCTGGAGCGCGGCCTGCTCGGCCGGCGACGAGGCCTACTCGCTCGCGATTCTGATCCGGGAGGCGCTTGCGCCGCGCCACCCGCGCATGGACTACGAGATTGTGGGGACGGACATCGACACCGCGGTGCTGGAGGAGGCCCGCGCGGGCCGCTACCGAAAACGGTCCGTCCGGAACGTGCCGCCGGCCTACCTGCGCGACTACTTTGATCAGTCGGGCGAGGCCTTCGTGGTCGACCCCGCGATCCGCGACATGGTGGAGTTCCGGCCCCTCAACCTGACCGACGCCCGGGACATGCGGCGGATGCGCAACTTCGACCTCATCATGTGTGCCAACGTGCTCATCTACTTCAACGAGACCTCCAAAAAGGACGTGCTCCAAGGCCTGTACCGGTCGCTCCGTCCGGGCGGCTACTTGTTCGTCGGCGGCTCGGAGGCGCTCGGGGGGCTCGACGTCCCGCTGGAGCCCGTCCGCCACGAAGGCGCGCTCGCCTACCGGCGCCCGACCAACGGGTCGGTCTCCTCGCGAGGATGACGGGGGCGCCCCGACGGTAGCCGTTCACTCACACGCATTTGTTTTCACTAACCCCCTTTGCTGTGCCCATGAAGTTCCTGATCGTCGACGACTCGCCTACGATGCTCCGCATCATCCGGAATGCCCTCCAGGAGATCGGCTACGACGACATTGTGGAGGCCGAGGACGGCGAGGACGCGCTGGAAAAGCTGGAGGAAAACGCCCCGGACTTCGTCGTCACCGACTGGAATATGCCCAACATGAACGGGGTGGACCTCACTAGCAACATCCGAAATCACCCCGAGTACTCGGACCTCCCGATCCTGATGATTACCACCCGAGGCATGAAGGAGGACGTGAAGACCGCCATGAAGGCGGAGGTGAATAACTACATCGTGAAGCCCTTCGAGCCGGAGGTGCTCGAGGAGAAGGTGGATAGCTGCCTCGAGGCGGCTGCGTAGGCGTCTTCGTGCCCCATTGTCTTTGTCCCGTACGTAACTGCTTTCTTCTGTTATGTCATCGCGCCCGCAAGTCCAAGAATTCCTGGACAAGCTGGACGAGCTGCAGGCGATCTTTGTGCTCAGCCGTCGGTTTGCCCCCTTTCTGGACGAGCTCTTCGACTTCGTCCAGGACATCACCGTGCTTCTCGAAGAGGTGAACACCACCATCCGGACGCGCTCCGGACACATGGAGCGCGCCACCGAACACCTCAAAAGCGTGTCGGAGGCCACCGAGGTGGCCACGAGCGAGATCCTCGACCACTCCGACGAGGTCCTGAAAGACCTCCGGAGCATCGAGGACCAGCTGTCGACGCTCGAGGAGCAGTTCGCCAAGGAGGCGAAGGCCGACAACCAGGTTCTGGCCCTGCTGCGGGAGGAGCTCGGCGAGGGGCACGAGGAGCTGCTGGACGAGGTGGCGCGCATTCAGGGCCGGAAGCAGGACCTGCGCGATGAGTGGGCGGCCCAGCTCCAGGAGACCCGCGACTCCCTGTCCCCCATCCGGGACCGGATGAATCAGATTATGATGTCCCTGCAGGTGCAGGACGTCACCGAGCAGCAGCTCTCCAGCGTGAATCACCTCATCGAGACGGTCCGCGACCGGATCGACGCGCTGCTGGCCCGGCTCGGAACGGGACAGGCCGACCGGAGCGAGGCGCCGTCGGGGGAGCCCTCGCGCACGGCCGCGTTCAACATGAATGCCGAGTACGACCGCTCCGACGACAAGCAGCGCATGGCCGACGACGTAGTGGCGGGCGATGGCGGGGGCGCACCGACAGGGCGGAATAGCGGCGGCGGGACAAACGGCGCCTCGTCTCAGTCCGCGTCCTCGAACGGGGCGTCCTCGGGGGCGTCCTCTTCGAACGGAGGCGGAACGGCTGCTTCTCAGTCCGACATCGACGACATGTTCGACGACGGCGGGGGCGGCTCCGGCGGGGGCGACGAGGGGGGCGAGGCGGCCTCCCAGGAAGAAATCGACGAGCTTTTTCAGTAGGGCCCGCGCCCGACGCGCCCCGCGCGGCCCCAGGTTCTTCACAAGGCGCACAAGTTGCTTCCGGTCCCATGAGCGAACAGCACCCTATTCACGACGACGGCATGCAGGAGATCGTCGAGAGCTTCGTGGTGGAGGCCACGGAGATCTACGACGGTCTTGAGGGGGATCTCCTCCAGCTCGAAAAAACGCCCGAGGACGAAGAGCTCGTCGACAGCGTCTTCCGCGACGTGCACACGGTCAAAGGCACGGCGGGCTTCCTCGACCTCGAACAGCTCAGCACGCTCGCGCACCGGTTCGAGGAGGTGCTCGACGCGATGCGGGAGCAGGAGGTGGACTTCGAGCCGGCCATGACCGACGTGATGTTGTGTGCCTTCGACCACATGAAGGTGCTCACCCAGCAGGTCGTCGACCGCGACCTGGAGCCCCTCGACCTGGAGCCCCTGCTCGATGCCCTCGAGGCGATCAACGAGGGCACGTTCGAGGCCGGATCGGTCTCGCTGCCGGATCCGGACGGAGGGGCGCCCGAAGAGGTTGGGGGCGACGCCTCCGGGGGTGCCGACGAGCCGGCGGACGCGAACGAAACGGGCGACACGGAGGGGGCCGCCTCGTCCGACGCGGGCGAGCCGTCGGACGACACCGCGAGCACCGACGGCGACGGGGGGGGCGGCGACTCGGGGCGACAAGCGCCGGATACCATCCGCGTGGAGGTGAGCCGACTGAATCAACTGATGGACCTGGTGGGCGAACTGGTGCTGGGGCGCAACCGGCTTCTCCAGCTCATCACGGAGGCCCGCACCGAGCACGACGCGCGTGCCGACACGGACGAGCGCCTCCGTCTCGACTCTCTGCTGGGAGAGCTGGAGGAGGCGAGCGACAAGGTCGACTACACGACCACGGAGCTGCAGAGCGCCATCATGCAGACGCGCATGGTGGAGGTGGGGCAGGTCTTTGGCAAGTTCCCACGCGTGGTGCGCGACCTGGCCCGCGAGTTCGACAAGCAGATCGACCTGACGGTGGAGGGGGAGGACACGGAGCTGGACAAGTCGCTCGTCGAGGAGATTGGGGACCCGCTGCTGCACCTCGTGCGCAACGCGGCGGACCACGGCATCGAGCCCCCCGAGGAGCGGAAGGAAAAGGGCAAAGACCCGCGCGGCGAAATTCACCTGTCGGCGTCCCACGCCGGCAATCACATCATCATCGAAATCGCCGACGACGGCGCCGGCCTCGACCCGGACGCCCTGAGGCAGAAGGCCGTCGAGAAGGACGTGCTGACCGAGGACGAGGCGACGGACCTGAGCGACTCGGAGGCGTACCAGCTCATCTTCCGCCCGGGGTTCTCGACCACCGAGGAGGTGGGGCAGGTGTCCGGACGCGGGGTCGGCATGGACGTGGTGAAGACCAATCTGGCCGAGCTCAACGGAACCATCGACATCGACTCGACCCCCGGAGAGGGCACCCGGTTTACGCTGAAGCTCCCCCTCACGCTTGCGATCCTCCAGAGCATGCTGGTGCGGAGCGGAGCGGAAACCTTCGCGATCCCGCTCTACGCCGTCGCGGAGGCGGTGCGCCTGGAGCCGGGCATGATCGACACGATCCAGGAGGGGGAGGTCATCGAACACCGGGACCAGGTGATTCCGGTGATGCGCCTCGGGGACGTGCTGGACGTACAGTCCCCCGACGCCGGGGGGCAGCGGGCCGACCGCTTCACCGAGGAGCAGGACGCGTACGCCGTCGTGGTGAACGTGGCCCATCGCCGCGCCGCGCTGGTCGTCGACGAACTCATTTCCCAAGAGGAGGTCGTCATCAAATCACTGGGCGACTACCTCAAGTCGGTGCCGGGCATTGCCGGGTCCACCATCCTGGGCGACGGCCAGGTGATCATGGTGCTCGACATTGGGGAGATGATCCAGCACGAAGAATTTGCCGCCGAGGAGGAAGGCACCGAGGCCGCCGGCGCGAACGGGGTGCCGGCCGCATCCTCGAAGTAGCCCCCGTTCCACTGACAGCCCCCATTCTGGTCTCTTTTCATCGCTATGATCCGAGTGCTCGTCGTTGATGATTCGTTGGTGATGCGGAAGGCCATCTCGCGGATTTTCGAGCAGGCCGACGATACGACCGTCGTGGACACGGCCACAAACGGCGAGGCCGGGGTCGAAAAGGCGCGTCGACTGGAGCCCGACGTGGTAACGATGGACGTCGAGATGCCGAAGATGAATGGCATCGAGGCCGTCCGCCACATCATGGAGGCGTCCCCCCGTCCCATCCTCATGCTGAGTTCCCTCACGGAGAAGGGGGCCGAGGTGACGATGAAGGCGATGCGGGCGGGCGCGGCCGATTTTCTGTCGAAGGGGGCGTCCAGTGCCACCCTCCGGGCCAACGACGTCGAGGAAAAACTGCTCGACAAGGTGCGAGCCCTCGCAAATTCGAACGCGCGGCTGTTCCGGGGGGGCGGGCCTCCCCCTGCCGAGACGGCGTCGTCGACGGGCTCCCGGGAAACATCGTCCTCCCCTGCCCCCACGTCGTCCGGCACCGACACCGCGACGGGGGGCTCCTACGAGTTGGCCGTTATCGGCGTGTCCACCGGCGGGCCGATGGCCCTCCAGCACGTCATCCCGGCCCTGCCCGCCGCGTTTCCGCTGCCGGTCGCGATTGTGCAGCACATGCCGGCCCAGTTCACGCGCTCGCTGGCCGATCGCCTCGATTCGCTCAGCGAACTCGCGGTGGCCGAGGCCGAAGACGGGATGCTTCTCGAACCGGGACGGGTCGTCGTCGCGGCGGGGGACCGCCACCTTACGGTGGAGCGACGCAAGGGGGCCCTCACGACCCGTACGCCGGCGGAGCCGGCGGGCGACTCCCATCGGCCATCGGTGAACGTCCTCTTCCGGTCCGCCGTCGAAGCGTGCCGGGAAGACGTGCTGTCCCTCGTCATGACGGGCATGGGGAAGGACGGGTTGGAGGGGGCCCGGCGCATCCAGGACGACGGGGGGACCGTCTACGTCCAGGACGAGGACACCTCCGTGGTCTACGGGATGCCGCGTGCTGTTGCGGAGGCGGGACTCGCGGACGCGACGTTTCCGCTCGATGACCTGCCCGATGCGATGCAAAAGGCCGCGGGGGCCCCGGCCCGCCCGTAGTGGCGGCCGGGGCCTCGGCAGAACGAAGGCACGCAGTTTGTGCGGTTCAAGGGCAGACGGTCGTGGCCCAATGACACTGCTCCGCTATGGCACCCAACACCTCTCGGTTTCTGACCCGCGCTCTCCTCGCGGGCGGGGCGCTGTTCCTCCTTGCCGCCCTGGGGGCCGTTCCGGGCGTTCCGCCCGCGTGGGGGCAGACGGGGCCCCACGTCGACGCGCATGTGCGGCACGTGGCCCAGAACACGCGCCCCAAGGCCCCGGCCCGTTCGACCCGGCGTCGCCTCCGGGACTACGACTCGTACGTCCGGTACTTCTCCGGGCTGGCGTACACCCGAAGCGGGGTCAACCTGAGCACCAATTTCGTGCGGGCCCTGATTGCGGCCGAGTCGGCCGCTCGCCCCCGCGCCGTGTCGTCGGCCGGGGCCATCGGGCTCCTGCAGATCCGGCCCGAGACGGGGCGCCGGGCCGCCCGTGCCCTCTACGACACCGGATACGAGTTCCGGTTCGTCGACCGACGCCGCCTCCGCCGCCTATCGGCCGAGGACCTGAAGGACCCGGCCCTCAACATCCTCATCGGCTGCTACCTGCTCGACCGCTACAACGCGGAGTTCGGCGACCACCTGGCCCGGACCGTCGGGGCGTGGAACGCGGGCCCGGGCCGGGTGCGCCAGTACCGCGGCACGCCCCCCTACGAGGAAACGGTGGGGCTCATCCGCCGCGTGAACGCCTTCTACCTCTTCTTCCGACGTCAGGACGCCCGGGCCCCGTAGTGGTCCCTTCGCCCCGCGGCCCTCGGCTGCCGGAATGGGCGGGTGGCCCTCCCGACCCGAGACGGTCGTCCCGAGCGGAAGGACGTTCCGAGTAGGGATTCTCGGGAAGGGATTCTCGGGAAGGGATTCTCGGGAAGGGATTCTCGGGAAGGGGGACTGCTTTCATGGGGCCGGGCCGGCGCTAAACCTCCATCCCCGCACGACTGCTCCTCACTGGTTCCGCCAGCACGTCTTCTCCGTCATGCCTCGACTTCGAGACCTAAGCATCCGGGCGAAGCTCCTCCTCACACTCCTAAGTATCGGGGGCCTCTCGGTGGGCATCATGGGATGGATCGGGCACTCCAGTGCGCGGCAACGCCTCGAATCCGAAGCCCTCGGGCGGCTGGCGGGGGTGCAGGCGAACAAGGCCAACGCCGTTGAGGCGTACGTCGAGGACCTCCGACGACAGGTCGTCACGACGTCGAAAGACGACCGGACGGTGCGGGCAATGCGGAAATTTCGGTCGGCCTTTCAGGTGCTGGACGCCCGCAACGCCGCTCCGATTGGAGGGGGAACGGCGGCCGTGCGGACGTACTACGAGGACGAGTTTGTGCCCCGTCTCGAAGAGGGCACCGGTGAAGAGGCGTCGGCCGAGGCATACGTGCCGGAGGAGGGGCACATCCAGTATCTGCAAAACAAGTACATCGCCTCCAATCCCCATCCGGTTGGCGAGAAAGACGAACTGGACCGACCGGGGGAGGGCTGGGAGGTGTACCACGTGCCGCACGCCAGGTACCACGACGACTTCCGCCGGCTCCTCCACGCGTTCAACTACGACGACCTCGTCCTGGTGGAGCCGGGCAACGGGCACATCGTGTATTCCGTGCAGAAGGAGGTCGACTTCGGGACGAGCCTGCTCGACGGGCCGTACCGGGACAGCAATCTTGCCGAGGCGTTCCGGGCGGCCCGAAAAGCTGGAGCCGGCGAAGAGAGCCGCCTCACCGATTTTGCGGCGTATGGTCCGTCGTACGGGGCCCCGGCGTCGTTCATCGCGTCGCCCATTACGGACGCGGGCGAGGTGATTGGGGTGCTCGTCTTCCAGATGCCCATCGGGGAGATCAACGAGACCCTGACGGGCGGACAGGACTGGCGCGCCGAGGGGCTTGGGCAGACCGGCGAGACGGTCCTGGTCGGTCCGGATGGACGGATGCGGAACGACTCTCGCTTCCTCCTCGAGGACAAAGAGGCGTACCTGGAGACCCTTCGCGCTCAGGGGTACGAGGACGAGACGGTCGGCCGGGTGGACGCCCTGAATACCACGATCCTCCAGCAAGAGGCGCGCATGGAGGCGGTCGACCGGGCCCTGACCGGAAATGCAGGGGAGAAGATGGACACCGACTACCGGGGGAAGGAGGTTTTGAGCGCCTACGGGCCGGTCGACCTGGAGGGGGTCAACTGGGCTGTTGTGTCGAAGATCGACCGCGACGAGGCCCTCGCCGCCGTCGACGCCCTGACGGGGCGGATCGGGCTGTGGGGGGGCGGGCTGCTGGTGCTGGCGGGCGGGATCGCCCTCCTCTTCGTGCGCTCATTCACCCGGCCCATCATGGCGCTCCGGGACGCGTCGAAGAAGGTGACGGCCGGCACCCTGGACGCCACCGTGCCCGTGGAGGGACAGGACGAGGTGGGGGAACTGACGGCGGCGTTCAACGAGATGGTCGACCAGAACCGGGAGGCCCTGAACGACGCGGCGGCGAAGGAAGAGGAGGCCCGGCGGGCCACGCAGGAGGCGGAGCAGGCGCGGGACCGCGTCGAGCAGCAGCGGGCCGACCTGGAGGAGAGCATCGACACAATGATGGCGGCGATGGATCGGTTCGCAAACGGGGACCTCACGGTGCAGCTCGACATCGACCGCACCGACAACAAGATGGAGCGCCTGTTCGAAGGGTTCAACCGGGCCGTCAACAACCTGCGTCGGATGGTCGGAAAGGTGCGGGAGGTGGCCGAGTCGACCTCGGCGTCGGCCGGGCAGATCAACACGTCCAGTGAGCAGATGGCGGCCAGCGCCGAGGAGCAGTCGGCCCAGTCCGAAGAGGTGGCCGCGGCGGTGGAGAAGCTCAACCAGACCATTAACGAGAACGCCAAGAGCGCCCAGCGCACGGCCGACGCCGCGGAGGCGGGTGGCAGACAAGCCCGGCGAGGGGGGGAGGTGGTGGACGACGCGGCGACCAAAATCGAGGAGATCGCCGAGGTGGTCGACCAGTCGGCCGAGACGATCGAGCGGCTCGGGGCGTCCAGCGAAGAAATCGGCGAAATCGTGGAGACGATCGACGAGATTGCCGACCGGACGAACCTGCTGGCGCTCAACGCCGCCATCGAGGCGGCCCGGGCCGGAGCGGAGGGGCAGGGCTTCGCCGTGGTGGCCGAGGAGGTGCGCACGCTGGCCGAACGGACCGACCGGGCCACCGACGAGATCGCCGAGATGATCGACCAGGTGCAGTCGGAAACGGGCGAGGCCGTCGAGGCGGTGCGGGCGGGCACCCGCCGGGTCGAGGAGGGACTAGAGCTGGCCGACGAGGCCGGGACGGTCCTCGACGAGATTGTCGAGTCGATTGATCAGGTCGAAGAAATGGCCGACGAGATCGCGGCGGCCTCCGAGCAGCAGTCCACCACCAGCGAAGAGATTGCCCAGAGCGTCCAGTCGATTTCTACGGCCGCCCAGGCGTCGTCCGCCTCGGTGACCCAGGTGGCCGGGTCGGCCGCCGACCTCAACGCGCTGACCGAGACGCTGCGCGAGAGCGTCCAGCGGTTCCAACTCGTGCGCGGCGAGCACGCCGCGGCGCACGGGGGCGCGCCCACGTCCAGCCGGGCGGGGGGGCCCGACGGCGCCCAAACATCCCACCGGGCTACGGGCGCTGATCAGTGCTCCGACGAAGAGCCCCTCCGGGGTGCCGAGTCGTCGAGGATGGTTTCGAAAGAACGGTGAAGGCAAGGGGAAAGAGGTGACGTTCTCGTTTAAGATTTCTCGGTCGCCGCCGATACCTAACGGTGGAGTGCGTTTCTTCCCGATGCTCGATTCTCTTCACGCAAGCCCCTTGCACCATGCGCATGCGTTCTCTCGGATTTCTTTCCCTCCTCGTTGCCTTCGTGGCCGTGGGCACCACACCGGCCCCCGCCGGACCGTCGCCCACGGCGGACATAACCCCCGCCGACGCCCCTCCGCCCACGACGACCCGCCAGAGTGCCGGGCTGGTGCAGCAGATGTTTTTTCTGAACAAGATGCGCCCGGACGTAGAGCGCGTCGGCCTTATCTGGAAAAAGGGCGCCGCCAACCAGGAGAAGATGATCGAGCGGGCCAACCGGGCCGTCGCCGCCATCCAAGGCAAGCTCTACGTGGGATACGTTGAGGACCAGAGCGGTGTCGCGGAGCAGTTTCGGGTGTTGACCCGCAAGCACGACGTCCAGGCCATCTGGGTGATTGAAAACGACGGGATCGTCAATGCCTCGGCGCCCCGAAAGTACCTGATCAAGAACACCATCAAGAAGGGCATCCCCCTGGTGGCGCCGAGCCGCGACTGGGTCGACGCCGGCGCGCCGGTGGCGATTGCGAAGAGCGGCGGAGCGATTCAGATCCTCCTCAACGAGCAGGCGGCAAAGGCCACGGAGCTCAAGGTCCCCGAGAAATACCAGTCGAACACGGAGTTGATTGCGTCGGCCAACTAACAGGAGGCCCTCGGGCGGGACGGCGCCGGTCTGGGCATGGTGGAGGGCGTAGGCGCGTCCCCTCTTCGGACGTCAGTTACCCGTACCATCCTTGATTTTCAAACTCATGTCGCTACGATTTACAGATCTGAACCTCAGCACCCGATTCGCCTTGCTCCTGACGATCGGGGCCGTGGGCTTCATCGTTCTCTTTCTCTCGTTCGTATTCTACTCCCTGAACCAGACTGAGCTTGAGGTAGAGCGGCGTGGGCAGTTGATGGCGGAGACGGTGGGGCAGCAGTCCATCGTGAAGATCAAAATGGCCGACAAGGCAGGCCTGAAGGAGACCCTCAAGCGGGCCGTTGAGGGCAGCTCGGCCCTTGCGGGCGGGTTCTACGGCCCCAATGGGACCCGCATTGCCTCGTACGGACTCGACGAGACGCTTCCGTCCTCGGCCCGCAAGGTGGACGACGAGGCGGGCGCCCGGTGGGTCGAGACCACCGACGGCACGTCCGTGCTGGCCGCCACGTCGGACGTCATGAGTGACGGGGAGGCCATTGGGTCGGTGCTCACGGTCATGCCGTCCACGGTCCTGCAGGAGACGAAACAGACAAGCTACCTGATCGCGGGGGGAATCGTCTTCGGCATTGGGCTGTTGGGCGTGTTCATCGTGGTGGTGCTGCGGCGCACTGTGTCCCGCCCCGTCGACGCGCTCCGCGAGGCGGCGGAGGCGGTGCGGGACGGCCGCCTGGACGTGCATGTCGACGCGGACCAAGGGGATGAGATTGGGCAGCTTGCGGATGCCTTCAACGCGATGGTGACGGCGAGCCGGGAGAAAACCGAGGCCCTGGAAGAGAAATCGGTCCAGGCCGAAGAGGCCCTGGAGAAGGCCGAGACCCTCCAGCACGAGGCCGAGGAGGAGCAGGAGTATCTGCGCGAGCAGTTCAATCGCATCTCCGACGTGCTGTCGGCCGTGGAGCAGGGCGACCTGACCCAGCGGCTGACCGTACGGCAGGACGATGCGGTGGGCCAGCTCATGAAGCAGGTCAACGCGATGATCGACCAGCTCGCCGACCTCATTCAGGAGGTCGAGACCACCAGCAGCCAGCTCTCGGCGGCCGCGGAGACGACGGCCTCGACGGCCGCGGAGATGTCGGCCGGGACCGAAGAGCAGGCAGAACAGACGACGGAGGTGGCGGCGGCCGTCGAGGAGATGTCGTCGACCGTGGCGTCGTCCTCCGAGCACGCCGAGCGCACCAACGAGAAGGCCCGGGAGGCGTCGGAGCTCGCGGAGCGGGGCGAGAAGGTGTTCAACCGCACCACCCAGGCGATGGAGCGCATCGTAGAGGTGGTCAACTCCTCCTCCGACAAGGTGTCGGCCCTTGGTGAGGCGAGCGCCGAGATCGGCGACATCGTGCAGGTCATCGAGGACATCGCCGATCAGACGAATCTCCTCGCCCTCAACGCCGCCATCGAGGCCCAGCGCGCCGGCGAGGAGGGAAAAGGCTTCGCCGTAGTGGCCGACGAGGTCCGAGAGCTGGCCGAGCGGACCACCTCCGCAACCCAGGAGATTTCGGACGTGGTCGTGCAGATTCAGGAGCAAATCGACGAGGTCGTGGCCGCGATGGAGAAGGGCACCGACGAGGTCGAGAGCGGGCTCGCCCTCACGGAGGAGGCCTCCGATGCCCTCGACGAGATCACCGCCTCCATCGACGACATGGCGGCGACGATCGACGAGATCGCGGCGGCCACCCAGGAGCAGTCGGCCACGACGACCCAGATTGCCGAGAGCGTCGAGTCGATCTCCGGCGTTGCCGACAGCGTGTCGAACTCGACGAACCAGCTGGCGGAGATGGCCGACGACATGTCCCGGCAGGCCGACGACCTGAGCGACCTCATCGAACAGTTCGACGTCTCCGGGGCAGGGGGAAGCGCCTCCACCCGTCAGGACGAGGCGGCGCTGGAGCCCGCCCCGAACGTGTCGGCGTCCGGCCCCAACGGGGCGGCAGTTGGAACCGCCTAGCTGCGGGGCACACGCCCCGTCCCTGGGGGCATTCAATTTTGACGTCCTCGGAAAGAGGGAGCACGGAACCACCGGACACTTAAGGTCCGCTCCGGCGCGCCGATAATTATAGGTGCGCCGGATTTCTTTTGCCCGCCCCGCGTCATGCAGCGCCCCGCCTTCGACATCTGGACGACCCGCCCGGTGGGGTGGATTGCCGTGATCCTCTGGGCGGCGGCGGTGGGGAGCGGGTTCGTGCTGTTGACGAGCTACCAGAACGCGCCCGGAACGCCCGCCCAGCCCCCCGCCGACTGGCCGGCCGAGAGCCGCATCGAACCGGCCGACCAGGGGGCGACGCTGCTCGTGTTCGTCCATCCGCACTGTCCGTGCACCGACGCGACGATGGAGGAGCTGGCGCGCCTCATGCGCCACGTGCGGGACACCGTGCGCGCCCACGCTGTCTTTTTGCGGCCGGAGCCGGTCGAGCCGGGCTGGGTCACGACGTCCCTCTGGCGCCGGGCCGAGTCGGTAACCGGCGTGCGTCCCCGCCGGGACCCGGGCGGACGCGAGACCGACCGGTTCGGGGTGCAGACATCGGGCCAGGTTCTGCTCTACGGGCCCGAGGGCGCGCTCCGGTTTCAGGGCGGCATCACGGCGGGGCGGGGGCACGAAGGCGACAACGCGGGGCGCGCCGCCCTCCGGGCCCTTCTCACCGGTGCCCGCCCGGCAGACACGGAGACATTCGTCTTTGGCTGCTCGATGCGCGAAGACGGAACGACCGGATGCATCGGAGGGATGTGCCTCCGGTGAGGCGTCGTTCCGCCACCGTCTCATGCACGCTCAGCGTTCGATCTGCCATGCCCTCCTCCACGACAGCCCCCTCGGAAGCGACCGGTTCGCCGCCCGGCGCCGTCGAGGCGTCGGCCGACACGGTCGCGCCGGACGAGATCCACCGCCGCTTCGTCGACTACGTGACGGAAAACTACCGCAACGTCGATTTTCGGTTCGCGGTGTTGATGACGGTGCAGTGGGCCGCGGCGATCGTAGCCGCCGTCCTCATCTCCCCGAACACGTGGGCCGGGACCGAGAGCACGATGCACGTGCACGTCTACGCGGCCGTCCTGTTGGGGGGGCTCATCAGCGCCCCGCCGGCCCTCCTGGCGTGGGTGCGGCCGGGAACGACCCTGACCCGCCACCTCATTGCCGGGGCCCAGCTGATGATGTCCGGGCTGCTCATTCACCTGTCGGGCGGACGCATCGAGACGCACTTTCACATCTTTGCGTCGCTGGCCTTCCTCTCGCTGTACCACGACTGGCGGGTGCTCCTCACCGGCGCCGCGGTGACGGGGGTAGACCACGTCGTTCGGGGCATCATCTGGCCGGAGTCGATCTACGGCGTGCTCACGGCCAGCCCGTGGCGCACCGTCGAGCACGTCGCCTGGGTCGTGTTTGCCGTCTCCTTCCTGGCCGTGGGGTGCGTGCAGGCCGTGCGGATGTACCGCCGGCGGGCGGAGCAGGAGGCCGAGGCGGCCCAGAAAAACGACCGCCTGGACGCCCTGCTCCAGGACGTCAAGGCGGCCAAGACCGAGGCGGAGGAGAAGCGCGAGCAGGCCGACCGGCTGGCCGAGCAGTCGCGCGTCGTGCGGGACTACCTGGAGGGGGAGGTGGAGCGCATGCTCGGGGCGATGAATCGCCTGTCGGACGGGGACCTGACGGTTGAGTTTGCCGCGGGCCGCGTGGAGGACACCCTCAACGAGGACCTCAGCGAAACGGAGGCCCTCGTGGACCGGCTCGGCGACGGGTTCAACCGGACCGTCGAGCAGATGCGTGAGACGCTCGCGGAGGTCGACGCCGCCGTGGAGGAGACGGCCACGGCCACACGGCAGGTCGGGACGGTGGCGGACCAGTTGGCCGACGGCGCCGACCGGCAGCACGCCCAGGCCGACGAGGTGGCCGCCGCGGTGGAGGAGATGAGCCGGACCATCTCCTCGAACGCGGATAGCGCCACCCGGGCGGCCGAGGCGGCCCAGCAAAATGGAGAGCAGGCCGAGACCGGCGCGGAAGTGGTCGGGGAGGCCGTGGAGAAGATGCACGAGATTGCCGATACGGTCCAGGACTCGGCCCGGACGGTCAAGGAACTGGGCGCGTCGAGCGAAGAGATTGAGGAGGCCGTGTCCATCATCAACGACATTGCCGACCAGACGAACCTGCTGGCCCTCAACGCGGCCATCGAGGCGGCCCGAACCGGCGAGGAGGGGCACGGCTTCGCGGTCGTGGCCGAGGAGGTCCGCGAGCTGGCGGAGCGCACCGCCGAGGCGACGGACGACATCGCCGAGATGGTCGCCGAGATCCGCGACAAGGCGGACGAGGCGGTGTCGGCCATGCAGCAGGGAGAGGAGCAGGTCCAGGACGGCATGGCCCTCGCCGACGAGGCCGGGGAGGCCCTCGACAAGATCGTCGACGGGACGCAGGAGGCGGCCGACACCGTCAGCGACATTGCGTCGGCCACCGAGGAGCAGTCGGCCACCAGCGAGCAGATTACGCAGAGCGTGCAGGGCATCTCGGAGGTGTCCCGGGAGGCGGTCACGGGCATCCAACAGATTGCAGACACCGTGGCGGACATGGAGGCGCGGACCGATCGCCTCGGCCGGCTCGTCGGCCACTTCACGCTCGGGGGGGAACAGGCAGTCGGGGCCCCTCGGGAAGCGGTGCCGGCCGCGAACAAGGCGCCGGATGATTCGTCGACGCAGCCCCGAGCCCCAACCGAGGGCCTGCCGGGGGCCTCGTCGTCCCTGGGAGACGGGGCGCCCGACTAGGGGCTCTGCGCTCAGGGGAGGCGGGGCCGAACGGCAATCGTGTGGGCGGCACGATTTTCCGTAGAGGGGCCCTGGGTTTTTTCCGGCTCGTCGTGTCGTTGCGGTGTCATTCTGAATGGAGGTACTATGCGGAAATCAACCTCGATCGGCCTGATCAGTGGATTTGTCCTCATCACCGGGGCCATCCTGCTGGGCAACACATGGGGGAAGTTCTTCGACCCGGCCTCGCTGCTGATGGTGGTGGGGGGCACGGCGGCGGCCGTCGTGGTTAACTATTCCTTCGACGACCTGAAGCGCGTCATCGAGATGACGCAGGACCTCTTCGCGTTCGAGCCGCCGTCGCTCCAGCGCCGCCTCGACCAGATTACAAACATGGCCCGCACCGCGCGGCGGGAGGGGGTGCTTGCCCTCGACCGGCACATCGACGACGTCGACGACGACCTCCTGGAGTTCGGCCTCGAAATGGCCGTCGACGGGATGGGGGAGGACGAGATTGCCGGCATGCTCGACCAACGGATCGCGGAGATGAAGGGCAAGCGCCAGCTCGTGGCGGACTTCTTCACGCAAGCGGGCACGTACGCCCCGGCGTTCGGCATGATCGGCACCCTCATCGGGCTCATTCAGATGCTGAACAACCTCGACGACCCGAGCAAGATTGGCTCGGGCATGGCGACGGCCCTCGTCACCACCTTCTACGGGGCCCTGCTGGCCAACCTGGCGTTCCTGCCGCTGGGCGACCGGGCGCGAAAGCAGAACGAGCTCCGGGGCAAGGCGCACTACATCACCCGGGAGGGCATCCTCGCCATCGCCCGTGGGGACAGCCCGCGCATGATTGAGCAGCGCCTCGGCTTTCTCGCGGAGGACGAGGTGGAAGGAGAAGCGGAAGACGCGGACGCGGGGGCGGAATCGACCGAAGACGCCACCGATGCCCAGCCCGCCGCGGCCGCGGCATAGTCCCATTGATTGTTCTACGCCCTTATGAGCAGTGACGAGATGGGTCCCGATACCGACGGGGACGACGGCGACGACATGCCGACGGCGCCGTTCTGGATGACGACGTACGGCGACATCATGACGCTCCTCGTCACCTTCTTCGTCCTCCTGATCTCGATGTCGGAGATCCGGATGAAGAAGTTCCGGGACGCCATCAGCAACTTTCAGCGGCAGCCCGGCATGTTTTCCGGGAGCAAGTCCGTGGTCCCCGCCGACTACTCGTCGGGCTCCAGCCGGTCCCGGGCGCGAAAGCGGGCCGAGCAGTACGAGCAGTTCCTCAAGAGGCTTGAGGAGCGCGGGCTCGGCGAGAAGATCCAGGCGGACCTGAAGAAGGAGGGCATTCACGTCGTCATCGCCGATTCGTTGATGTTTCGCACCGGACGGGCGCGCCTCCTCAAGCCGTCCCGGACGGTGCTGCGGGAGCTGGCGAACCTGCTTAGCCGCGACGTGGGGTCGGTGGTGGTGTCGGGGCACACCGACGACCGCCCGATCGGGACGCGGAAATTCCCGTCGAACTGGGAGCTGTCGACCGCCCGGGCGGCGTCGGCGGTACGTTTTCTGCAGGAAAGGGCTCCCGAATACGACGCCTCGCGGTTCCAGGCGGTGGGGCACGCCTCCACGGACCCGCGCGCCTCGAACCAGACGGACGAAGGGCGGGCCAAGAATCGTCGTGTAGAAATTATGTTCAACTGGCGGTCATGGAACAGCAACAAGACGACATCGCCCCGTCCGACGCCGGAGTCGACGGCGACGGGGCCGTGACGGAGGACGAGGAGCCGCTCATCAAGCGGCACTTCCTCCTGCTTCTGGCCCTGGCGCTTGGCGTGGCGGGCGTGGCCGGGGTGGGGGTGACGTACGCGCAATACGACCGCGTCGGGGAGACCATCCAGGCGATCCCCTACGTGGGACAGATTGCCCAAAACCCCGGGACGGTCCCGTACGCCGACCAGATCGCAGGGCTGCTCCCCTTCGTGGGGGGCGACGCCGGCGGGGACGCGGAATCCCAAAAGGTCGGTGCCCTCTCAACGCTGGAGGGACTCGTGGTCAACCCCGCGGGCTCCCGCGGCAACCGGTACCTGGCCATTAGCGTCGTGTTCGAGATGGAAGCGCCCAAGGTGAAGAAGGAGATGGCGAAAAAGAAGGTCATCATCAAAGACGCCGTGCTCCGGCTGCTGTCGGAGCGGACGGTCGAGGAGCTGTCCGACCCCGAACGGCGTGACAACCTGAAAAAAGCGCTGCGCGAGGAGGCGAACGGGATCCTCAGCAAGGGGACGGTGGACCGGCTGTACTTTACGGAATTCGTTTTGCAGTGACGCAGACCCGTGGGCGCGGACCCGTTCTCTGATCTTCTCGACGGCAGCGCAGCACCAGCATGTCGAAGCCCCTTAGTCAGGAGGAAATTGACGTCCTTCTCGGCGACGCCGAGGCGGAAGAACAGGACGATCCCACCGGAGGTGCAGGTGGCGAGCCGGACACGCAGGCGGAGAAGGAAAAGCAGGCGCAACCGTACAATTTTAAGCGGCCGCGCCTGTTCTCGCAGACGCAGAAGCGCATCCTGAATCAGGTACACGAGTCGTTTGCCCGGGACCTCTCGGTCTACCTCTCCGCCCAGCTCCGCACGATCGTCGACATTTCGCTGACGGCCGTCGACCAGGTGCTCTACTCGGAGTTCGTGATGTCGAGCGCCCCGCCGTCGGCCCTGTACGTCCTGCGCGAGGACGAGCTCGAATACCGGTCGATTTTCGAGATCGACCCGCGGCTGGTGGTGTACACCATCGAGAAGCTCATGGGGGGCGACGGGGAGCTGATGGACGAGTCCCGTGAGGTGTCCCCGATCGAGCAGCGCATCATGAGCCGGGTGATGAAGCGGGCGTACCGGAAGCTGGAGGAATCCTGGCGAAAGGCCTACGAGCTGTCGGTCGAGGAGGTCGCGTTCGAGTCGAACGCCGAATTTGTGCAGATCATCCCGGCGGCCGAGCCGGCGCTCGTGGCCTCGTTCGACGTGCGCGTCTACGACGAGCCGTCGTTTATCAACATCTGCTACCCGTACCTCATGCTGGAGCAGATGCTGGGACGCTCCGGCATGGAGCAGTGGATTTCCAGCTCCACGACGGCCGTCGAGCCTGCAGTGCGAGACCGGTACGAGGAGACCCTGCGGGAGACAGAGGTGAACCTAAGCGCCGAGCTGGGGCGCACCGTCCTGCCCGTAACCGAGCTGGCCCAGCTGCAGGAGGGCGACGTCATCCCCCTTGACCGCGAGACCGACGACCCCATCAAGGTGTTTGTAAACGGCGAGCAGAAGTTTGAGGCCGTGCCGGGCCGTTCGGGACGGCAGCGGGCCCTGCGGATCACGGCGGCGGAGTCCCCCGAGAACGTCGAGTTCGATTCTCTGACCCCTTCCCCTGACCATGACCCAGAACACGCTCAAGACGCACATACAGACGGCACTAACGGCGCTGGAAGCGCTGCTGGAGCAGCTGAGCGGGAATGACATTCCGCTCGACGCGTCGGCCCCGAAGAACATCGCCGACCGGTCGCCCACGGAGGCGCTCCAGAACGACCTGAAGAAGCGCTTCGTCCTGTACGCCGCCGACCGGGGCGCGGTCGTGGCCCTGGACCCGGACTGGGTGCCCCTCTTCTCGGAGGCCATGTTCGGGGAAGAGATGGCGCCCGACGCGGACGGGGCCCTCGACCTCATGCAGGAAATCTCGTCGCAGGGCTTCGGAACCGTACAGAGCACCCTCGCGGAGGAGGGCCTGACCCTGCCCGAGGTGCAGTTCGACACGGCCGCGCCGGGCCAGGCGCCCCCGTCCCCGGACGAGGCCGCGTGGCTCGTGCCGTTCACCGCGCAGCGGGACGGCGGCGAGCTGGACGGGCTCGTGCTCCTGCCGGACGGCGCCGAGGCGTCGTCGGACGCGTCGACCACGACGGAGAGCGCCCCCCAAGAGGCCGCCGCGGGGGCCGACCAGTCGTCGGGGGCGTCTCCGCCGGCGGGCGGCGGGGCCCCGTCGTCGGCGGCGGACGAGTCGGAAGGCGTCGAGGTGTCGCCCGCCGCCTTCAGTGAGCTCGGCGACGAGGAGATCAGCGGGGACGGGGACTCCGGCACCTTCAAGCTGCTGGCGGACGTGGACCTGGAGGTGCGCGTGGAGCTGGGCCGTCGCGAGCTGCCCCTGGCGGACGTGCTGAAGCTCACGACGGGGAGCGTGGTCGAGCTGGAGAAGATGGTCGGGGAGCCGTTGTCGGTGTACGCCAACGGACGCCTGATCGCCGAGGGGGAGGCCGTGGTGATCGACGAGCAGTTCGGGGTGCGGATCACGAATCTCGCCTCGGACGGACACCGGGAAAAAGCATTCTTCTAGACGGGAACGGGACCGACCGATGGGGGCGCCCGGATGGATTTTCCGGCTGGCATTGTTTTCGCAGAACAAGACAGCCGGTGTTTCGCCTTCTCGTTCTGCCGCCCTCCCCCGATCCGTCGCCCATGGTTCCCGCGTCCTCAGACTCGCCCGGAGTCTCTCCGCGCCGCCTGGCCTGGTACGCGCTGTACGCGCTGGGGGCGCTGGTGGCGCTTTGGGTGCTGGTCCAGGCCGCCGCGTTGGTGCCGTCCGCCGACGGGGCCGAGTCCGCCGACGGGGCCCCGCCGGAGGCCCCCGCGTCTTCGTCCGTGTCGTCGGACGCCGGCGTCGATCTCTTTACCTGGGGGAACCTGTCGGCCCTCCTGGTGCTGGTGGGCGGCGGGGGATACGCGCTCTATGTGCGCCGCCGCGTCTCGTCCGGGGAGGCCTCCGCTGCCCTCCGTCCGATCGGGCAGTTGGCCCTCGGGCAGTCGCAGCACCTTCGCCTCGTTGCGTGCGGGGACGAGGTGCTTCTGGTGGGCGCCACCGAGGAGGCGATCGAGCTTCTGAAAACGTACCCGCGAGAGGCGTTCGACGAGTCGGTGCTCGACGCGGCGGAGGGCGGCACGGCCCCACCGGGCGGGGGCGGGTCCTCGCCTCAGTCGGCGCACTTCGCCGACGTGCTGAAGCAGTTTGCCCGTCAACACTCCCTGTCGTGACGCCCCACGCCGTGTCTATCCGCTTCCCGATGCCGGGGCCCTCGCCCGTTCGACGGGCCGGGGGGCTCATCGTACTGGTCGCGCTTCTCCTGGCGGGGGGGGGCCTCGTCGGGGCCCCCGCATTCGCCCAGGAGGCCGGGGCGACGGCCGCTCCGGTCGACACGTCCGGGTCGTCGCTCGGGGGCCTCCCCCAGGTCGACCTGACCCCTTCGGAGGACGGGTACGAGCTGCCGATCCAGCTCCTCCTCCTGCTGACGGTCCTCACGCTCGCCCCGGCCATCATCATTCTGATGACCAGCTTCACGCGCCTGGTCGTCGTCTTCAGCATCCTGCGCCGGGCGCTGGGGCTGCAGCGGTCCCCGCCCCGGCAGGTCGTCATCGGCCTCTCGCTCTTCCTGTCCCTCTTTATCATGCAGCCGGTGCTGGAGACGGTCCACCAGGACGCGCTCCGGCCGTACCTGGACAACGAGATCACGCAGCAGGAGGCGTTCGACCGGGCGTCCACGCCGATGAAGCGGTTCATGCTCACCCACACGCGGGACAAGGACCTCATGCTCTTCATGGACATGGGGGAGATCGAAAGCTTTGAGGGCCCGGACGAGGCGCCGCTCTACGTGGTCGTGCCGGCGTTCGTCATCAGCGAGCTCCGGATTGCATTCCAGATCGGCTTTATGATCTTCCTGCCGTTCCTCATTGTGGACCTCGTCGTGGCGAGCATTCTGATGAGCATGGGCATGATGATGCTGCCGCCCGTTATGATCTCGCTGCCCATCAAGCTGCTGCTCTTTGTGCTGACCGACGGCTGGTACCTGATCGTCGAGTCGCTCATGCAGGGCTACGCGGTGGGGTAGCGCCCGCCCCGCACGCCCCTTCACAATCACCGCACACCAACCACCCCGCCTCCAATGAACGCAGATGTTGCCGTCTACTGGCTCAAAGAATCGCTCCGAACGGGATTTATGGTCCTCGGGCCCATGCTGGGCATGGCGCTGCTGGCCGGCATTGTCGTGAGCCTCTTCCAGGCCGTCACCTCCATGCAGGAGATGACGCTCAGCTTCATCCCGAAGCTCATCGCGATCGCCGTTGTCTTCTTCTTCATGATGCCGTGGATGATTCAGATGATGACCGACTTCACGGCCGAGATCTTCGCCGCCATTCCCAGCGTGTCGAAGTGACCGGCGGCCCCCCGCCGGACGCCCCCGCCGGACGCCCCTGTCCTGTGCCCGTGACGCCCGACGCCGAGACCAACGGCGTGTCCCATGTCGCTGCTCGATACCGAATACATTCTGCGGGTGCTGCTCGTGTTCGTGCGGGTGAGCGGCCTGATGCTGGCGGCCCCGGTCTTTCGACAGCAAACCATTCCCGTGCGGGTGCGGGTGCTGGCCAGTGTGGTGCTGGCCTACAGCCTGGCGGGCTTCGCCACGGGGCCCCTGCCCGAGCACGTAACCCACGACGTCGGGTTCATGCTGGTCGTGCTGGTGGAGGCGGGCACGGGGCTCGTCATGGGCTTTACGGCGCGCATCATTTTCTGGGCGGTGAGCTTTGCGGGGACCATCATGGGGTACCAGATGGCGCTGAGCCTCGCGCAGACCTACAACCCGATCAGCGGCACGTCGAGCAACCCGCTCGGCCAGATTCTCTCGTATGCGTTTCTCCTCGCGTTTCTCCTGGCCGACGGGCACCACTTCCTCCTGCGGGCGCTCGCGCAGTCGTTTGAGGTGGTGCCGCTGGGCGGCGCCGAGCTGTCCGGGGCCGGGCCGCCGATGCTGGGGTGGATGGGGGACTTCTTCCGGCTCGCCGTCCGGCTGGCGGCGCCGTTCCTGGTGATCCTCTTCCTAACCGACATCGCGCTGGGCATCTTCGCGCGCCTGGTGCCGCAGGCGAACCTCTTTACGCTCAGCCTGCCCGCAAAGCTGCTCGTGGGCATTGGAATCTTCTTTGTCTTTGTGCAGGGCGTCTTTCCGTTCTTCCCGTCGCTGTTTGGGGAGATTGAGCAGATGGTGCACGCGGTGCTCCGGATCATTGCCCCCGGGTAGCCGGCGATGGAGGGGCGGGAAAAGTTTTCCGTTGCGCCCTGCGCAGTCCTTTCCCCGTGCGGGGGCGCCGAGTACTCGCGATCGCGTGATTGCCTCCCAGCGCCACCGATGAGTGAGACGCAGGAAAAACAGTACGACCCCACGCCCCGACGCCTCGAAAAGGCGCGCGAGAAGGGAAACGTGCTCCGGGCCACGGAGCCGGTCTCCGTGGGGCTTCTGCTGACGGCGATGGCCGTCTTTTCGGTGGGGGGCGCCTCGGCGTTTCAGTCCCTGCAGGACATGGCGGCGCGCATTTTTCTCCGGTCGGCGCGCATGTCCCTCACCCCGGCGTCGCTCCAGCGCCTCGTCGCGGAGATCGGGGCGCAGGTCGCCGGGATGCTGGCCCCCCTCTTCATTGTGCTCGTCGTGGCGGCGGTGGGGCTGAACATGGTCCAGTCCGGGTGGAACGTGTCGTTCACCCCGGTCCAGCCGCAGCTGAGCCGGGTGAACCCCCTGGAGGGGCTGAAGCAGATTTTTTCCTCGAAGGGGGCCTTCGGCTTCGCGAAAACCCTCCTCAAGATCGGGGTGGTGGGGCCCATCGCGTACTTCGCCATGCGGCCGCTCATTCCCGAGATGGTGCAGGTCTACACGCTGCCGCTGCCGGCCCTGCTCGACCAGGCGGCCGACTGGTTCTTTGCGCTGATGTGGCGGGTGCTGATGGGCCTCGTCGTGATTGCGGCGCTCGACTTCGCGTTCGAGCGCTGGAAGTACTACGAGGACCTCAAGATGAGCAAAAAAGAAATGGAGGACGAACAGAAGGAAACGGAGGGGGACCCGGAGTTCGAAGAGAAGCGCCGGGAGAAGGCCAAGGAGCTGGCCGAGCAGCCGCGCATGGACCACGCCGTCATGAAGTCGGACGCGGTTGTTACAAACCCGACCCACTACGCCATTGCCCTCCGCTACGACCCCGACGAGGCGCCGGCCCCGCGGGTGCTGCTGAAGGGCGTGCGCAAGCGCGCACTCCGGATTAAAGAGCTCGCCGCCGAATTTGACGTGCCTACGTTCGAAAATCGGTCCCTGGCACACGCCTTGTACGAGAATGTGCCAGAGGAGGAGGAAATTCCGGAGGAGCTCTACCCGGCCGTCGCCGCCATCCTCGCCGAAGTATACGAGCAGCGCGGCGACGTCTGACCCGCTTATGCTTTGTCATCCACCCCCGTCGGTGCTTTGTCCCGCGCTGCTGAGTCCCGCACGTCATCGTCGCCCACCGGGTCGCTGGGGGTTGGGGGGGTCGACAGCGAAATTTTCGTGGCCGGCGCCATCGTGGCGATCCTGTTCATGATGGTGGTGCCCCTGCCCAGCTATCTGCTGGACCTCTTCCTGGCCACGGACATCGCCCTGAGCCTCGGGGTGCTCCTGACGTCGTTCTATGCCGAGCGGCCCCTGGAATTTGCGATCTTCCCGGGCCTGCTGCTCACGACCACCCTCTTCCGGCTCTCGCTGAACGTGGCGTCGACCCGGCTCATCCTGGGCACCGCGGAGGCGGGTGCCCTCATCAACGCGTTTGGAAGCTTCGTCGTGGCGGGCAACTACGTGGTGGGGGCCATCATCTTCCTCGTGCTCGTCATTATCAACTTCGTGGTCATCACGAAGGGCACCGAGCGCATCTCGGAGGTCGCCGCGCGGTTTACGCTCGACGCGATGCCGGGGAAGCAGATGGCCATCGACGCGGACCTCAACTCGGGCCTCATCGACGAGCGGGAGGCGCGCGAGCGGCGGGACGAGGTGACGGAGGAGGCCGACTTCTACGGGGCCATGGACGGCGCCACGAAGTTTGTGCGGGGCGAGGCCGTCGCGGGCATCCTCATCACGGCCATTAACGTCGTGGGGGGCTTGGTGATCGGCGTGACCCAGCAGGCAATGGGGATCGGGGAGGCGGCGAGCACCTTCGCCCTGCTCTCGATCGGGGACGGGCTCGTGTCGCAAATCCCCGCGCTCATGGTGTCGACGGCGGCCGGCATCATCGTCTCGCGGGCCAGTGGGGAGGAGGGGTCGCTGGCCAGCGAGATGAAGGGCCAGCTCCTCGACAAGCCGCCCCCGCTGCTGATCACGGGGTGCTTCCTGGGGGTCATGGGCTTTGTGCCGGGGCTGCCCGTCCTTCCGTTCTGGCTGCTGAGCGCAGGGGTGCTCCTGCTGTGGTACCTGCGCAGCAAGGAGAAGAAGGCGGAGGACGAAGCAGAGGCCGAGCGCCAGCGCGAGGCCGAGGAGGAGCAGGCCGAGGAGGGGGCCGAAGAGGACCCCTCCGACCTGTTGCTGGTGGACCCGCTCGAACTGGAGATCGGCTACGGGCTCATCTCCCTCGTGGACCCGGACCAGGGCGGGGACCTCCTGGAGCGCGTCAAGATGCTGCGGAAGCAACTGGCCGAGGAGATGGGCCTGGTCATCCCGCCGGTGCGCATCCGCGACAACGTCGACATGGACTCGAACAAATACGTGATCCGGCTGCGGGGCAATCCCATCGGCGAGGGCCAGGTGATGCCGGGGTACAAGCTCGCGCTGCTCCCGGACGACGTCGACGAGGCGCCGTCGGGCATCCGGGTCGAGGATCCCACCTTTGGGCTGCCGGCCGTCTGGGTGGCGGAGCGCAACCTGTCGGAGGCGGAGCAGATGGGCCTGACCGTGATCGAGCCGCCGGCCGTCATCTCGACCCACCTGCTGGAGGAGCTGCGGAAGAACGCCTATCGGCTCCTCGACCGGCAGGAGGTCCGGGAGATGCTGGACAAGGTGGAGGAGTCGGCCCCCGCCCTCGTCGACGAACTGGTGCCGGACCTCCTCTCGCTGGGCAGCATCCGCAAGGTGCTCCAGCGGCTGCTGGAGGAGCGCATTCCGATTCGCGACCTCGTGACGATCCTCGAAACGCTGGCCGACCACGCCTCGCAGACGCAGACGGTGGAGGTGCTGACCGAGCACTGCCGGGCGGCCCTGGCGCCCACCATCACCCGCGAGTTCTCGGGGCCCGAGGGGCGCATCAAGGCCTTCGTGATGGACCCGGCCCTGGAGCAGCACCTGCTCGAAACGGCCGAGTCCGGGGGGCTCGACGCCAACACCCTCGGGCTGCAGCCCGAGCGGGCCGACGCCCTCGTCAAGGCGATCGACGAGCAGGCGACTGAGCTTATCAGCAACGACCGGGCGCCGATCCTGCTGATCTCCCCCGTGCTGCGGGCGACGGTCTACCAGTTTCTGGATCCGATGGTCTCGGACATTACCGTCCTCTCCTACAACGACCTTACGCCCGACGCCCCGGTCGACATCGTCGACCAGGTCAGCATTCCGCAGGGCTCGTCGTCCCCCGACCTGTCCGCCGCGACCGCCGGGGTCTCCAACGCATAACCTCATCCGCGCCACGCCCGCACTGCCATGGACGTCAAGACCTTTACCGATTCGAGCATTCAGGCGGCCCTCGAAAAGGCGCGGCACAAGCTGGGCGACCAGGTTGTGCTGGTCGAGTCGGAGCCGCCCACCGACGAGGGGCCCGCGCAGGTCACCGTGATGGTGGACGAGTCGGCCCAGCCGGCCGCCACGCAGGGCGAGCCGTCCTGGGGCCACGTGCCGAAGCCGTCGGAGGCGCCTGCGTCGGCCCCGAGCACGTCGCCCGCCCCGGGCCGCGGGGGCGAGAATGACGGGGCCGCCCTCGGGCACGAGGAGGACGAGGCAGCGGGGCCGCCCGGGGCGGGGCGGGCGTCGCGCTTCCAGTCGGAGCTGGAGGCCCAATCCCGGCCGGGGGCGAACGCGTCGGGGCAGGGCCCGGGGCGGGGACGGGTGTTTCCGGCCTCGGATGCGGAGGGCGACGGGGCCGCGACGACCGGCGACCACGAGGCCTGGGTCGAGTCGCGCCTGGCGGAGCTCCGAGCCCGGGGCGGGGACGGGCACGACCGGACCGCCCGCCCCGCCGGAGCGGAGACCGACGAGTGGGCCGCCCACCCGCTCTACGGGCGCCTGCTGGAGGACGGCCTCCGGCCCAAGACCGCGACCGCCCTCTTTGGCGACCTGACGGAGCGGGGCGTGGACCCGAGGGAGAGCCCCCGGGACGAGCTGCACTGGGCCCTCGCACAGGTGGTGTGTCGCCGCATCCAGACCGACCCCCTGACCGACGACACGGGCGTGATCGCCCTGGTGGGGCCCAGCGGCGCCGGGAAGACGTCGCTCGCCCTCAAGCTCGCGGTCCACGACCGCATGCTCGCCCGGCAGGACACCGCCGTGCTTCACCTGTGCCCGGAGGCGGGACGCAACGCGTCCTATCAGAATCCGACCGCCCTGTACCGGCGCTTCGGCCTCCCGGTGCGGAGCGTCCGCACGAAGGAGGACATGGCGAAGGCGCTCCGGTGCGTCGGCGACTTCGAGCAGGTGCTCATCGACACGCCGCCGCTCCCCATGCCCCTGTCGGAGGCCCGCCCGGTGCTGCGGCGGTACCGGCGCCTCCTGCGGCCCCTGCCGCGGCCCGCCGTCCACTTCGTGGTCGATGCCACCCGGGCGCTCGGGGGGATCGACGAGGCGACGTTCGCCCGGCTGCCCCTCCGCCCCACGGCGGCGGCCGTCACCCACCTGGACGAGGTGCACGACTGGGGACAGGTGGCGGAGTGGCTGATCCACGTCGACCTGCCCGTACAGATTATCTCGGAGGGGCCCGAGGTGCCGGACGGGGCCCGGGCCTTCTCCCTGCGGTGGTTCGTGGAAGACGTCATGGACCTCTAGCCGTCTTGCTTCCTCCTGCCTGACTTTCGACCGATGGAAGTAACCTCCAACGTTCTCACATTTGCCAGCGGCAAGGGCGGCGTCGGGAAGAGCGTCGTGACGGCCAACCTCGCCGAGATGCTCGCGCGGGAGGGACACCGTGTGGCCCTCCTCGACGCGGACCTGGGCCAGAGCGACGCGGCGGTGCTCCTCAACGAGGCCCCCGCCACGACGGTGTTGGGCGCCGTGCAGGAGGACGCCGCGCTGCGTGCGGTGCCGCACGAGACGGAGGGGGGAGTGACCCTGGTGCAGGCCGCCCACCGCCCGCCCCCCGAAGCCCCGGACGCGCGTGACGCCCTGTACGCCGCGCTCGATACCCTGCTCGGGCGCCTCCGCGAAACGCACGAGTACGTGCTCGTCGACGCGTCGGCCGGAACCGACGGGCCCGTGCAGTGGGCCCTGGATCGGGCCGACCTGGGGGTGCTCGTGGTCGTGGGCGAGCCCACCGCCGTGGCCGATGCCTACCGGCTCGCCAAGCAGCTGTGGAACGCCGACCCCGATTACCCGCTGGGCCTCGTCGTCAATTTTGCCGAGGACGAGGACGACGCCCGCAGCATCGGGGAACGGTTCAAGGCGGTCACGACCCGCTTTCTGGGGCAGGCCCCGAAGACCCTCGGCTGGATTCCGTTCTCGCACGCCGTGCGCCGCTCGGTGTCGGACCAGACGCCGGTGGTGCGGAGCGAGGGGCCCGCCCGGGACGCCTTCGCCGATCTGGCCGACACGACCGCCCGGGGGCAGTACGCCCTCTCGCCCGCCCTCTCATGAACTGTGCCCTGCACGTCTCACTACGCCTCACAATCGCGCCCTGTACCATGCCGTCTTCCGACACTGCCTCCGTGTCCCTGTCCTACCACACAATCATCGCCGACGTGAGCGTGCTGTTCGGGACCGGCATCTTTCTGGCGCAGATGTGGGGCGGGGCGCCCCTGGAGCACACCGTCGTCACCGCGGCGGGGGGCGGGGTGGCAACCTACCTCATCCTGGCAGTCGGCTACGCGGCGGCCCGCAGCATCGTCCAACACGGGATGCCCTTCGAGACAATTGCGGAGGAGGACGCCTCGGACGAGGGGGCGTCTGCGGAGTCGGAGCCTGAGCCGTCCGAAAACGTTCGGGAAGCCCAGGCCGCCTAAATCCCCGCGACTCGTTGCGACGTCCTAACGCCGTAGTGCCATGTCCCGTGACCTGCAGCCCCTCGTCGAGCAGTACCTCGACGACCCGACCCCGTCGAACCGAGAGGCCGTCGTGATGGCGGCGCTCCCCCTCGTACGCTCCATCATCGGCAAGATCAGCGTGCCCGACCACCTGCTTGCCGCGCACGAGGACCTGGAGAGCGTCGGGATCGTCGGGCTGCTCGAAGCCCTCGACAACTACGATCCGGAGCAGGCCCAGTTTGCGACGCATGCGTACCGGCGCATCCGGGGCAACATCATCGACTACCTCCGCTCAATCGACGTGCTCTCGCGGGAAAAGCGCAAGAAGATGGGCGCGGTGCAGGAGGCGCTCTCGTCGCTCCGACAGATGCTGGGGGAGGAGCCGTCGGACGAGGACGTGGCCGACTACATGGGGATGGCCGTGGAGGCGTACCACGACCTTCTCCGGGACGCGCAGTGCCGCTTCTCCCTCTCCCTCTCGCGGCCCAGCGAGGACGACGACCACACGATGCTCGATGTGCTCCCGAGCGACGACGGGACCGAAGGGTTCGAGCAGTTCGAACAGGCGTCTACGCAGAAGCACCTCGAAGACCTGATCCAGACGCTTCCGGAGCGCCAGCAGACGATCCTGGGCCTGTACTACACGGAAGACCTGACCCTCCAAGAGATCGGCGAGGTGCTTGACCTGAGCGCCGCCCGCATCTCGCAGCTCCTCGGAAAAATTCAGCTCACCCTGCAGTCGAAGTTCGAAGAGCACGCCCACTGACGGCACGTCCCGAGTGCAGGGGGGCAGAGACATACCAGTGCGGGCTTGCGGGCAGTCCCAGTTGCCCATCGGTGTGTGGCCCCGCCCGGTCGGCACGTGGTTGAGCGGGACACGAGTGCAGGTGAGGGGCCGGGGCCGAATTAGGCGACGGAGAGGGCGCTCCCTCGTGCGGTCCGGCGGGCGGCCCGGCTTGCGGACGGGACGAGCCGGACGACGACGGTTCCAGGACGATGCGCTCGCCCCTTCGTGGAGCGAGGGGCCCGGTGCCAAACGAGAACAGCGAGAGCTGCCCCTGGGCGGCAAATGATGCTTCGTCGTGGGGCGAGAACCGGGACGGCCCGCGGGGCCCGAGGCCGGTCAGAAGTGGCCCACCTCCGATGCGTAGGTCGACGCGTCCTGGGCGACCGTCATCATGAGGTCGTCGATCCTCGACACAGGAGAGTCCTCAGAGTTCTCAGAGCCCTCAGGGGCGTCCAACGATGCGGCGAAGTTTTCATCGAGGTCCCGACGGGCCAGGTCGCCACCGTTCCGGATGGAGACCCCGAGCATCTTGCTGGGCGACTCCGGCTCGTCTGCCGGGTTGGCGGCGATCTGAAGCACCGAGCAGACCCGCTCCGGCAGCTCCCAATGGTCGGCCGCCTGCGGGGCCAGGGTGCGGTAGTTTTCACCGAAGGCATGGGCCTCGGCCTCGGTGTCGGGGAGGGGCATTGTGCCCGCCTCGGCCAGCGTCGCGTACCGGTCCGGCTGGACGTGGAGCAGGACGAGGCGCCCCATCGCGTGGATGAAGCCGGCCGAGAAGGCCAGCCGGGTCCAGTCCTCCTCCACGTCGAGGGCCTTCGTAAGCCCCTGCGCAAACCGACCGGTAAAGACGGCCGAGTGGGCGATTTGGCGGAGCAGGGCGGAGTGGGCGTCGAAGTCCTCCCGGAGCTCCTCCACCCCCTCAATCATGACGATCGAGGAGACCTCGACGAACCCGAGAAGGCGGACGGCGCGGTCAATGCTTTCGACTTCTCGCTGGAGGCCGTGGTACGGAGAATTGACGCGCCGAAGGACGTTGAGGGAGACGGACGGGTCGTGCTCCACGATGTCGATGAGCGGGGCGGGGTCCGTCTGTCCGGAGGCGATAAATTCTTCCACCTTCGAGATGGTGGACGGAAGGGTCGGAAACGTGAGCGTGAGGCCCTGTTTCTGCACGGACGGGTGCGGAGTTGATGAGCCGACGAGGCGAGCAAGAGCCTGTGGGCCCGTCCGGGGCGGCCGCCGGCACCAGCGCGGACGGCACCAGCATCCGGGGGCACCGGACGGAAAAGAAGCTCCTTTGCACCTAGTTATCGACAGGTGCCGGGCCAGTTTAAACCCAAGCTCCAGGACCTCCGCTGAGGGGCTGTCCGTGCGTGAGGCGTCAGGACCTTGCATGCTCGTCTCGCCGAGCCGGGGACCCCCGCCCCCACGGTCGACCGGTCCGCCGTGGGGGCACCCGTCACCCCTGAAAAAGACGCTTCTGTTCGAGGACGCGGCGGTCGGCGGCCACGTGGTCGCCGTGTTCGGGCCCGGCCTCCCGCAGTTCATCGGCGTGCTCGTCGAAGTAGGCCTGCAGGGCGTCGCGGTCGCGCACCTGATACTGCACGGTCCAGGCCCGCTCGCCGGTCGGCTCGTCGGGGGCCGGTGCGGTGTTGCCGTCGTCGCTGGTGGCGTACCAGACGGCCGCCTCGAACCCGTCGAGCTCGAGCATGTCCCGGATGTGCTCGCGTAGCCACGAGCTGTAGCGCGGGGCGGTGTCGCCGTCGACGGTCAGGTTGACTTCGTAGAGGAGCATGGTGTGGAGATCGGGTTGCAGGAAGTGCGTGCACGACGGCCCAAGGTAAGGACCAGTGGGAGGAATGACAGGGCGGCGTCCGGGCGTGGGAGTGCGGGGGGTGGGTGAAGGGCAGGAGGGAGGGGGAAGAGGAAGGGGGAGTCAAGAATCGTTGTCGAAAGCGACCTGGGTAGGTGTTGGGGGGGCGGAGTGGCGGAGGGCAACGTGGCACTGGTCGCGGTCGCGGTCGAGGGTGATCTCGCGGAACTCGGCGCGCACAACTTCGGGGGGGCCGTCTTTCCGGGCAAGGTCGACCTTGAGCATCGCTCCCTCGCCGAGGACGGGCAGTTGCTTGCCCGTCACGAAATTGCCCAACGAGTAGGCAACGAGCTGGCCGTTGTCCCGCGGCTCGAACGGCTGGGGGAGATGGGTGTGGTGGCCGGTGGTGAGCGCGTAGCCCGCGGGCGGCGTCTGCTCGGAACGCGGTGTGCGCTCGTGCTCGTAGCCCCAGTGCGGCAGGGCGATGTGGAGGCCCGGTGCGTCCGGCGCCCCGGGGGCGGTGCGGGCCACCCCGTCGCCCCCGCGGTTGAGCCACCAGGTCCAGGCCGTCACGGTAATGCCGTCTGCGATCTGGAGGCGGGGGCGGTCGGTGGTGCCGACCCAGCGCAGGCCGCGCTCGTCTAGAATTTGGAGGGTGCGCCGGAGGGCGTCCGGGCCGTAGTCGGTGGCGTGGTTGTTGGCGATGGAGACGACCCATCGATCGAGGGGACGGAGTTCGGCCAGCGCCGGGAAGATGTCCGGCCTGTGCTTCATGAGGAACGGCCGCCAGGCGCGCTCCGAGAAGATGCCTTCAAAGTTGCCCACCACGACGTCACAGCCGCCCAGGAACGCCCGCACGCCGTCCCCAAAGTGGGCTTCGCGGCCGAACAGGGGGCAGATGTCGCCCACGAAGCCCATCGTGTAGTCCGCGGGGCCGTCCCGACAACGGAGGGCCGTGTCGAGGGACGGCGGGCGGGGCGACGGGCCGGTAAAGCGCCGCCACACCATCGGGAAAAATTCGCCCCAGGAGTACGGGCCGAAGGGATTGTCCATGGAGGAGACGATGCGAGACGGGTTCTGAGGAACGGCGGATCCGGCATGATGAGAACGCTACCCACCACGCTGCTTACGTTGCCGGGGGCGTGTAGATCGCGACCCTCCTCGCGATGGACCTCGGGTTCTCGGGGTCGCTGTGGGGCCGCAGTTGACGGCGGCGTAGAATCGGAGGGGGCGGGCTCTGGAGCATACTGCGCCCATGCGGGCTGCCCGAGGCGACGCAGATGGCGTCGGGGAATCGGTGACCTGTGGAGTACAAGAAAGTGTGCCCCCGGCTACGGCAGCAGGTCCGACACGGCCACTGACTGATTGCGCAGGGACACGGTCTCATCAGCCGTGTGGACCGTGGTTTCGGTGTACGACTCGCCCGTGGGTCCCCAGTGGACCTCCAGTTGTCGATCCACGAGATTGACAATCCAGTATTCCGGGAGGTCGTGCCGGGCGTAGAGGGGGCGTTTCCGCGTGCGGTCGAACTGGAGCGAGGCGTCGGCCACCTCAACGACAAGGACGGCCGACGACGGATGGTCGTCAAGGAAGTCGCGGGGCTGCCCTTCAACCACAGACACATCGGGCTCTGGCTCAGAGTGAGGGCCGAGGGCCAGGGGCAGTTGCTCGTCGACTAGATACTTGTCACCCGGGAATATCCGTTGTAAAACACGGCGCACAAGGCGGATGGCGACGGCGTGCGGCGTGTTTTGCGGACTCATTCGGATGATCGCCCCTTCGATTAGTTCGACGGGATCGTCCTCGCCCAAAAATCCTGCGTCGGCAAGGTCGTGGTACTCCTCGCGCGTCCAGCGATGGGTTGTGGGGGCAGTGGCGGTTGACACTGGTGTAGTCCCCAATGGTGAGGGAAGAAGTGAGGAGGAAATCCAAGATGCTAGGCGAGGGCGGGCTCGGTCGTAATCGAGTCGGTCCGCGCCGCCTCCTTCAGGGTTGTCTTTTCAATCGCAGTGCCCAGAAGCGTACTGGAGGTGCATTCGTCGATGCGAACCCGCACGTAGTCGCCCTGCTCGTAGTCCTCGCGGTCAAAGACGACCCCCTTGTTCGTATCCGTGCGGCCGAAGAACTGCGCGTCGCTTTTCTTGCTGGGGCCCTCGACGAGCACAGTGTGGACGCGCCCAACCTCCGCCTCGTTGCTTTTCTTCGCGTGCTGGTTCTGCAGCTCGATGATCTCCTCCAGGCGCCGCTGCTTCGTGTCCTCCGGCACGTCGTCCTCGTACTTGCGGGCGGCGTAGGTCTGGGGCCGCTCGCTGTACTTGAACATGTAGGCGTGGTCGTAGCGCACCTCTTCCATCAGCGAGAGGGTGTCCTCGTGCTGCGCCTCCGTCTCCCCGCAGAAGCCGGCGATCAGGTCGGTGGAGAGGGAGACGCCCGGGCACAGCTCCTTCGCCCGTTCGGTGAGCGCCAGGTACTCCTCCCGCGTGTAGGTGCGGCGCATGCGGTCGAGCACCTCGGTGTTGCCGTGCTGCACCGGCAGGTGGATGTAGTTGCAGACGTTGGGCCGGTCGCGGTGCACCTGCAGGAGGGCGTCGGTGCAGTCCTTCGGGTGGCTCGTGGAGTAGCGGACCCGCAGCTCCGGCGAGACGCGGCTGACGCGGTCCACGAGCTCGGCAAAGGAGACGGACGTGCCGTCCGCGTCGGTGTAGCGGTACGAGTTGACGTTTTGGCCGAGAAGGGTCACCTCTTTGTAGCCCTCTTCGGCCAGCCGGGCCACCTCCGAGAGGATGGTCGTGACCGGGCGGCTCTCCTCGCGGCCCCGCGTGAAGGGCACCACGCAAAAGGTGCACATGTTGTCGCAGCCGCGCATGATGGAGACGTAGGCGCTCACGCCGTTCGAGTCGTAGCGCACCGGCTGGATGTCCTCGTACGTCTCCTGCTTCGACAGCTCCACGTTGACGGCGGCCTGGCCGGTGGCGTCCGCCTCGTAGAGCAGCTGCGGCAGGTCGCGGTAGGCATCGGGGCCCACCACCACGTCCACCAGGTCCTCCTGCTCCAGCAGCTTCTCGCGGAGGCGCTCGGCCATGCAGCCGAGGACGCCCAGCATGAGCTCCCCGTCCCGCTTTTCCTTCTCCGAGCGCAACATGCTGAGGCGCGCCCGAATCTTCCGCTCGGCGTTTTCGCGGATGGCACACGTGTTCAGCAGGACGACGTCCGCCGCCGCCTGGTCCCGCGTGAGGCCGTAGCCGCTCTCCTCCAGCACCGAGGCCACGATCCCGGAGTCGTTCACGTTCATCTGGCAGCCGTAGGTCTCGATGTAGACCTGCTTGTCGCCGGCGGTGGCGTCGTAGCCGTGTTTGACGCGATCGAGGTCCTCGTCGACCTCCCCGTCGGCCTCGCGCTGGCGCACCTCGTCTTCGGCAAGGACGTCGAGGTCTTCAATCGGCTCCATGGGAAAAGAGGAGTTGGTGGACGAGCGGCCGAAAGAGGGAATGACGTTGCATTCAGGGGGCGGGCGAACGTTCCCGACGGAGGACGGACGCACGCGTCCGATCGGGGCAATCGAATCGGCCTGCGGAACGGAATGGGTCGGCAGGCCCGACCAACCATGTTGAAATTGCCCCGGGCGTGGACGCCGCCTGATCGCGAAAATCCCGGACCGGGCTTCCCGGGCCCCAGGCTGGAATCTTTTGGAAGAGAATTTGCACTGTTTTGTCCTGCACACCACACTTCCGGCCGATTTGCCCGGACACGACAGCCGTCCCTCGATCCACAGCGGCGGGACATCTGCAGTTCCGCGGCGAATATGGCCGCCGTTCGTTCTGCGCGCCCTGACTCCTTATGTACGCTCTGGCTCGTCGGCTCTACCAGCTCCTCCGGCCCGAAGATGCGTTCTTCTCGCGGCGGCACAGGTCGCAGGTGCAGGTGTACCGCCTGCTGTCTCTGCTCGGGCCGGTTCTGCTCCTCGTTCACGGGGCGGCTCATCGAGCCGCGGCCCCGAGTCAGTACGACCCCCTGTGGTTCCGGCTCGTCCTCGCAGGGGGACTGCTGCTCCTCTGTTCCGCGTCCCTCGTCTCCGCGTCGGTCCGCCGCCGGTACGTGGAGGCGTCCTGGGGGGTGTTGTACCTGGTGATGGCCTGGACCGTCACGCTTGCCGCACTAAACCAGTTCAGCGGGGAGTATTCGCTAAGCGTCCTGTTCGTCTACGCCCTCTTCGGAGGGATTGTGATTCTCGGCGCCGATTCGATGGCCCCGGTCCTGTCGTTTCTGGCGACGGGCTTCGTCCTGCTCGGCGTAGGGGTGTGGGCGGCGCCCGCTCGCGAGACGAGCCCGCTCGTCTTGGGCAGTGGGATGGCCGACGTGGCCCTCTTCGAAGCGGTGGCCCACTGGTGGGGGGTGTCGATGCGCAATAGCCTCAAGACACAGCGAGACGAACTGCGCCGGTCCCGAGATCAGCAGCGGCAAATGATTGAGCAGCTGCCGATGGAGATGGCCGTCTTCGACACGGAGGCACGGTTCCAGTACGTCAACGAACGGGCCGTCGGGGACCCGGCGGTGCGGGAGCAGTTGATTGGGCTCACCAACGAGGGGTACTGCCGCCGGCACGATCTGGACGTGGCGCTGGGCCGGCGGCGTGACGAATCGATTCGGGAGGTGGTCGAGACCAAATCGATCAACCGCCTCCGGGAGACCATCGAGACGGACGAGGGCCCCCGGCACTACCTCCGCATCCACGTGCCGATCACGGACCCGGACGGGACGGTGAGAAAAGTGGTGGGGGGCGGGCTGGACATCACCGAGCGCAAAGAGCGAGAGCGGGACCTCCGCGCGCGACGGGAAAAGATTGAGGCCCTGTACGGGGCGACCAAGCAGCTGCTGCGGGCCGGCTCCCAGGAGGAAGTCTCCGACCGGATCCACGGGGTGCTGAAAGAGGTCTTCGACTACCCGTTCGCCCATACCGGGTTTTTGGAGGACGGGTTGATCGTTCCGGAGCGCACGGAGGCCGCGTCGGGGCTGTCGCTGCCAATGCCCGAGGCGCGTCCCCCACAGAAGAACATGGTGGCCGGGCAGGCCCTTCGGTCCGGCGAGGCCGTCGTCAGTGAATCCATTCAATCCCTGGCAAACTCCATCGACTACGGCGATCTCCGCTCGGCCGCCTCCGTTCCGATTGGCGGACACGGCGCCATCGTGGTGGGGAAGGCCGACGAAACGACGTACCGCCAGTTCAACCTTCACCTTCTGGAGCTGCTGGGCGGGTACGCCGCGCTCGTCCTCGACCGGCTCCGTCGCGAGGCCGCCCTTCGAGACGCAAAAGAGGCGGCCGAAGAGGCCAGTCGGCTCAAGTCGACCATGCTGGCGAACATGAGCCACGAGATCCGCACCCCCCTCACGTCGATCATTGGGTTCTCCGAGACGATCGAAGAAGAGGCTGATCTCTTTGCGGCCAGGCCCGCGGACGCCAATCCGTCCACCCTGAGCCGGTTTGCCCATCTCATCGGAAAGAACGGGCGTCGCCTCCTCGGCACACTGGACGGCGTCCTGAACCTGTCGAGGCTGGAGGCGGGCCATATGGACCTTTCCGCGGAACGGACCCCGCTGGATGAACTGGCGACAGGGCTCGTCGACGAGCTCCATCCGCAGGCCGAGGAGGCCGGGGTCCACTGCGAGGTGGAAACGACTCCCCATCCGGTTGTTGCGCGGGCGGATCGGGGCGGAATGCAGATTGCCCTCCGGAACCTGATCAGCAACGCCATCAAGTACACGGAGGAAGGCGGACGCGTCCGCGTCCGGTCCTACCGGGCGGAGGACGCCGCCGTGGTCGAGGTGGAGGACACCGGCATTGGGATGGACGCGGACACCGTCGAGCACGTCTTCGAGCCGTTTCGGCAGGCCTCGGAGGGCCTCAACCGAGAGTACGAGGGCACCGGGCTCGGGCTTGCGGTCACCAAGCAGGTCATCGAGAAAATGAACGGGGACATTGAGGTCGATACGGAGGAAGACGCCGGCACGTGTGTTCGTCTGCGGCTTCCCCGGGCGGCCTCGGAGGCGGACGCCGGCTCGTCCCCTGGCGACGAGCCGTAGCACCGGGGGGCGCCCGGGCCGACCGCGTCCACGGGAGGCGTTTGGCCCGGCGGGCGGCGGCCGCGGCGAACGATTTGCGCCGCGAGGGACTACAACGAAGTGATGCCGACAGCCTCTCGCGTGCGGCCTCCTCGTCCCGGCGGCCGCGTCTCCCCAGCGTGCGCCTCGCCATGATTCCCGACGAGCTCTTCGAAAAGATCCGCCGGCTGGAGGTCCGCACCCGTGGTCGGGTCGAGAGCGTCTTTCGGGGCGAGTACCAGTCGGCCTTCAAGGGGCGCGGAATCGAGTTTGCGGAGGTGCGGCCCTACCAGGTAGGGGATGACATCCGCAACATCGACTGGAACGTGTCGGCCCGGATGGACGACACCTACGTGAAGGTGTACGAGGAGGAGCGGGAGCAGACGGTGATGCTGTGCGTCGACGTGTCGGGGTCGGGGAATTTTGGGTCGCAGGGCAAACTGAAGCGCGAGGTGGCCGCGGAAATCTGTGCGGTGATCGCCTTCAGTGCCGTCCAGAACAACGACACAGTGGGGCTGCTGCTGTTTTCCGACGAGACGGAGCGATTCGTGCGGCCGGGGTCGGGGCGGCGGCACGTGCTGCGGTGCATCCGCGAGCTGTTTACGGCCGAGCCCTCCTCGATGGGCACAGACATCGGTGGGGCGCTCCGGCGCGTGCTCTGCATCCTGCAGCGCCGGTCGATCCTCGTGCTGGTGAGCGACTTTTTCGACGCCGGCTACGACTCGATGCTGCGGGCGGCGGGGCGGCGCCACGACACCATCGGCATTGAGCTTCAAGACCCCCGCGAAGAGGAACTGCCCCCGGTGGGGCTGGTTGGTTTGACCGACGCCGAGAGCGGAGAGACCGTGACGGTGGACCTCCGCGATCCGGCGGCCCGGGCGGCCATCGAGGCCGCGGCGCAGGCGCGTCGGGAGCGCACCCGCGAGACTCTCCGGCGGGCCGGGGTCGGGCACGTCATCGTCCGCACCGATGGCGACGACCTGGAGCCACTCATTGCATTCTTTCGGCGGCGTGCCCGGCGGGGCTAGCGACGAGGCGCGCCCGTCCGTTGATCGACTCGGGACGTATGCAGCGACGGATGCGAGGGTGGACGTGGATCGGTGGCCCTCTTCTCGTGGTCCTGGGCCTGCTGCACGCGGGCGGGCCCCCTGCAAGGGCCCAGTCGGGGCCCCGCGTCGAGGCTCGGGTGTCGGCCGACAGTGTAAAGGTCGGCGAGCGATTCACGCTCACCCTGGTGGTCACGCGCGCCGCAGGCCGCGACGCGACGTTTCCGAGCGTGGACGCCGGGTCGGCCGTCTTCGGGGACCTACACGCGGTCCGGCGGGGGGCCGTCCGGACGCGCCGCTCGTCGACCGCCCGTCGGGTCGACAGCGTGGCCTACGAGGTGACCACCTTCGCCCTCGACTCGGCCCGCGTGCCCGTCCTGCCCGTTCGCCTCGCGTCGGGGGGCGACACGACGGTCGTGGGAACCCCGCCCCGGACGGTGCCGGTCGTGTCGGTCGTGGGGCCCGATGCGAAGGCGCTGCGTACCCCGGCCGCGCTCATACCCTTTCCGCGTCCGGCCTGGGCATGGGGGCTGCTCGCCCTCCTCACCGCGGCCGCGCTCGGCGGGGGCGCCTACGGGTGGTGGCGCTGGCGAGGCCGCGACGCGGATGAAGCCGACGCTCCCGAGGCGGCGTCCGCATACGAGGCGGCGTCGGCGCGGCTCGGGCGTTTGGAACGGCGCCACCCGTCCGGGCCGGAGGCCGCCAAGGCCTTCTACGTGGACCTCACCGAGGCCCTGCGCGTCTACTTGGTGCGGCGCGTCGGCGTCCGGGCCCTGGAGCAAACGACCGCCGAGGTGGTGGCGGCGCTCCGCCGCCGGCCCACGATGCACGAGGAGACCATCCGGCGCCTCCAGGCTGTGCTGGAGCAGGCCGACCTCGTCAAGTTCGCCGACGCCCAGCCCTCCCCGGCGGAGAGCCGGTCCGTGCTCGAGGAGGCGCAGGCCGTGCTCGACGCCCTCGAAGCCACCCGGCGCCGGCACGACGCGCAGGCAACGGACGACACGCCCTCTTCTGCGTGAAAGCCCGGTCCGGTATTTCTGGCCGGCCCCTACGCTTTGTGCGTGGGGGGGCCCTCGAGCTGCTTCTCCGCATCCCCCCTTTCGTCGCCCATGCCCGACTTCAGTGATACGCTCGTCGACCGACTCGCCGAGGCCGGCCACGTGGCCGTGCTGACGGGGGCGGGCATCAGTGCCGAGAGCGGCATTCCCACCTTCCGCGACCCCGGTGGGCTCTGGGAGGAGTTCGACCCGCAGGAGCTTGCGAACGTGGAGGCGTTCCTCGACAACCCCGAGCTGGTACAGGGCTGGTACCGGCACCGGCGCGAGGTGGTGGAGGACGCCGCGCCCAACGCGGGCCACCACGCCCTGGCGGACCTGGAGGCGCACGTGCCGTCGATGGCCGTCGTGACCCAAAACGTTGACGACCTGCACAACCGCGCCGCGACCAGTACCGTCATCGAGCTGCACGGCAACATTACGGACCACTACTGCATGGACTGTGAGCAGACGGTTGGGGCGGCGGCCGTCGACGCTGCCATCCAGGACGGCGAGCCGGCCCGGTGTCCAGACTGTAATGGGCTCGTCCGCCCCGACGTGGTCTGGTTCGGGGAGATGCTGCCGCCCGACGCGATGGAACAGGCGGACGCGACCACCGAGCAGGCCGACGTGTTCTTGAGCGTGGGGACGAGCGCCGTCGTGTACCCGGCGGCGCGCCTGCCCGTCGCGGCGCGGGAGCAGGGCGCCTACGTGGCCGAGGTCAACCCGGACACGACCGGCGTCACCGACGACGTCCACGAGACGATCCGGGGCCCCGCCGGGGACGTGCTGCCCGCTCTCGTCGACGCCGTGGCCGCTCGCCAGAGGCCGTAATACCTGCTCGTGGCGTGCCCTTTGCTCTCCCCTTTGTGCTGAATCCGCTGGGTCTGCGCGATCCACTCCACCGTGAGTTTCGTCAATCCCCAACTGTTGTGGCTGCTCCTCGCCGTGCCGGCGGTGGGGGCCTGGACGTGGTGGCGCCGACGGCGGACGACGGGCCTCCGGTACAGTGACGTGGGGCCGGTGCGGAAGGCCCCGATCGCGTGGACTGTGCGCCTGCGATGGCTGCCCGCCGCCCTCCGCATGGGGGCGCTCGCGCTCGGCGTCCTGGCCCTGGCCCGCCCCCAGACCGAAGAGACCACGCGGACCCGGACGGCCGAGGGCATCGACATCATGATGGTCCTCGACGCCTCCACGTCGATGCAGGCGGAGGACTTCCAGCCGACCCGCTTCGAGGCTGCGCGCACGGCGGCGGGGGCGTTCGTGGAGGGGCGTGTGTCCGACCGGGTGGGCCTCATCGTTTTTGCCGCCGAGGCGTACACGCAGGCCCCCCTCACGCTCGACTATTCGTTCCTTCAGCGCATGCTCGAGGACGTGGAGGTTGGGGCGGTCGAGGACGGCACCGCCGTGGGGACGGCCCTGGCGACGGCCGTCAACCGGCTGAAGGACAGCGAGGCGGAGAGCAAGGTGGCCATTCTGCTTACCGACGGCCGCAACAACCGGGGCCAAATTGATCCCCGCACGGCGGCCGAGGTGGCCCGGACGATGGGCGTGCGGGTCTACGCGATTGGGGTCGGGTCGTCGGAAGACAGGGACGCCTGGGAGGAGCCCCTGCCGCAGGGCCAGCGGGACGAGTCGGCCGGCGTGGACGCGGAGATGCTTCGGTCCGTCTCCACGTCCACCGGGGGGCAGTACTTTTCCGCGACGAACCGGGACGCCCTGGAGCGCATCTACGCCGAGATCGACACCATGGAGGCCACGCCGGTCGACGAGCGCGTCTACACGGACCGGACGGAGCGGTATTCGTGGTTCTTGCTGCCGGCCCTGGGGCTCGCCCTCCTGGAGGTCGGCCTCTCCGCCACCCTGTTCCGGCGCTTCCCGTAGCACGCAGCGAGGGATCCGCGGGACCCCCGAAAGCCCGTGCGCACCCCTGCAATCACAGCCCAGACATGGATTGGCTCCACCCCGCATACGTGTGGACGCTCCTCCTTGGCCCGGTGGCCCTGGGGCTCTACGGGTGGGCGGCGCGTCGGCGCCGGGCGGCCCGGGAGCAGTTTGGGCCCCCAGGGGCTGTGCGGCGGCTCGCGACGACCCGTCGCCCGCGCCGTCGAAAGTGGGAGGCGGGCCTCGTGGTGGGGGCGCTTCTTCTCGGCGCCGTGGCCCTGATGGGGCCGCGGGGGGGGACGGAGGTGCGCACGGTGGAGCGGCGGGGGCTCGACCTCGTCGTGGCGCTGGACGTTTCGGCGTCGATGCGGGCCCAGGATGTGCCCCCGAGCCGCCTCCGGCGGGCGAAGAACGAGATCCGCTCGCTGGTGGACGATCTGTCGGGCGACCGGGTGGGGCTCGTCCTCTTCGCCGGAACCGGGTTCGTGCAGTCGCCCCTTACGACCGACTACGGCGCCTTCCGCCTTTTCCTCGACGCGGCGGCCCCCGACCAGGTCTCGACGCCGGGCACCGACGTGAGCGCGGCCGTCGACGCGGGCCTCCGGGCCTTCGGCGCGCCCCGTCCGACGGACGACACGACGGCGGCCCCCGAAGAGCCGCGCCCCCGGGCGCTTCTCATCGTCTCGGACGGAGAGGACCACGCCGGCGACCTCGACGCCGCCCGGCAGCGCGCGGAGGCGGCCGGGGTGACGCTCCTGACCGCCGGCGTGGGGACCGAAGACGGCGCCCGGATTCCGATTTACGAAAACGGGCGGCGTGTCGACTACAAGCGGAACCGCCAGGGCGAGGTCGTGCGGAGCCGTCTGCGCGAGGCCCCCCTAACGCGCCTGGCCCGGTCGGGGGCGTACTTCCGCGTCGGGGCGGCCGCCAGTGCCCTCTCGGACGTGCCGGCGGCGCTCCGGCAGGTCGGGGCCACGACGTACGACGCCGAGCGGTTTGCCGACTACGAGGAGATGTACCAGTGGCCCCTGGCGGCGGCCCTGCTGCTCCTGCTCGCCGCAAGCGTCCTCCCGACGGGGCGCCGTCACGCCGGGGGCGTACGGCCCGAGGCCTGGGGCGGCGGCGCCCAGGAGGGCGGGTAGTCGCGTCGGAATCGACGGACGAGACCGCACGTACAACTGTCGTCCTGCCATCGCATTCGTAATTGAATCCCGAGCGCATGCTCGCCCGAGCGGCACTCATTTTGCTCTTCTTTGGCCTCCTCGGCGACAGCGGAGCGGGGCAGGGCCGGGACGGCAACGCCCTCTTCGACCGGGGACGGTACGTCGCCGCGGCGGAGACCTACCGGGCGGGCCTGGATGCCCTCGACGACACGACCGGCTCCGTGTACACGGGCCTCCAGAACAACCTGGGGCTGGCCCTTCATCGCCAGGAGCGCCTCGGGGCCGCCCGGGCCGCGCTCCGGATGGCCCGTCGGGCCGCCACGACGAAGGCGGAGCGCGTCCGGGTGCTTTTCAACGCCGCCACCGTTGCGGCCGAGATGAACGACCGAACCGACGCCCTCGACCGCTACCGGACGGTGCTCCTCCTCGACCCCACGCACGAGGCCGCCCGGTTCAACTACGAGTATCTGAAGCGGCAGGCAGGAGGGGGCGCCGGGGGCACTCCGCCAACCCTCGAGCCCTCGCCCTTCGCCCAAAAGCTGAAGGCACGAGCGGACGCCCTGGTGGCGCGGACCCAGTACACCACCGCCGCGGCCCTGCTGCGGGACGGGATGCAGAAGGACTCGACGGTTCGCGCGTACCGCGACTTCGTCACCCGCATCGAAGAAATTGCTCAGATTGCCCGCTCGGACCCGTGATGCGCCTGTACTGGATTGGACTCGTTGTGGGCCTGCTGGTCGGGGGGGGAGGCACGCCGGCCGTGGGCCAATCCTCCGCCGACGCCCTGTTCCACGATGCCGCACAGCGGTACGTGGCCGGCGATACGGAGGCGGCCCGGCGGGCGGTAGAGCGGGGGTTGGAAATCGCCCCGTCGGACCCCCGGCTGCGGGCCCTTCGGAAAACACTGGAGCAGCACGAGAAGCGGCGCGGGGGAGGGCGACCGTCCCCCCAAGGGCAGCAGTCGCAGACCCAGCGCGACCCCTCAAGGGGAAACGAAGGATCGCAGGAGCAGTCCGGCGCCTCGGGGGAGGGATCCCAGTCGCAATCCGACGCCCCGTCCCGCTCGGAGGCGTCCCCATCCGGGACGCCGGACCCATCGTCGACGGGACCGTCCGGCGCGAAGGCACAGGGGCGGCAGGGGGGCGATCGACCTGGCGCCCGCCGGTCGGCCCGCCGCCTGAGTCAGGCGCAGGCGGCCCGGCTCCTCCAGGCCCTCGAAAATCAGGAGCAGAAGCTGCTGCGTGAGGTGCAGGGCGAATCGGAGGCGCCCCGTCGGGTCGAGAAAGACTGGTAACGGCGCAGACGGCACGGCCCATTGCCGGAGGAAAGGTGGCGACCCGGGCCGGAACGGTTTTCTTTATCAGCGGCACACCGCCCATGTGGCCCGCACAGTCCATGCTTGTCCGACTCGCGGTTTTCGTGGTTGTGTTGGGGGGAGTGTGTGTCGGGATGAGTCGGGCCCAGTCCAGCGGACCGGTACGGGTCACGGCCGAGGCCACCCCCACCGACGTGCGGGTGGGCGAAACGGTCCAGTTGACGGTGCGGGTCGAGGGGGCCCCCGCCACCGTCGTGCAGACGCCGGATCCGCCCTCGACGACCAACCTGGAGCCCCAGCAGCGCACGCCCCGGATGAAGCAGATTCGGGCGTCGAGGGGCGGGCGGCTTCGTCAACGCGTCGTCTTTTCGTGGCGGCTTCGCCCACGGCAGCAGGGGGCCGCACGCATCCGGCCCCTCACCGTGGTGGTGCAGGGGGAGACGTACAGCACCGATCCCATCCGCGTTCGGGTGTCCCCGCGGACGGGCAAGCCCGACGCCCCGACGCTAACGCGCCCCGACGGCGCGTCTAGGGACAAGTCCCTGAACGCTCGGGACCTTTTCATCCGTGCGCGGGCAACCGACGGTCAGGTGTACCAGAATGAGCAGGTGATCGTCGAGTACAGTTTGTTCTATCGTCCCGGCATCCGGCTCCGCCACAGCCGCCTGGCCGGATCGTGGGACGCGCCGGGCTTCTGGCGCGAGGAGCTCAACGTGGCCGCCCGCCCCACCCCCCAACGGCGGCGGGCCCATGGACGGGCGTACGAGACCGTGGTCCTAAAGCGGGCGGCCCTGTTTCCCACGCGGCCGGGCACCCTGCAGGTCGATCCCCTGCGCATCGAGACGGAGGCCCAGGGGACGATGCGCTTGCGCGACCGCGGGCCGTCCCTCCGGGGGCGCTTCGAGCCCGTGCAGCTCGCCTCCGAGGGCCTCTCGCTGGAGGCACGGGCCCTGCCGTCGGGGGCGCCGCCCGCCTTCAACGGAGCTGTGGGGCGGTTTTCGATGACGGCCGGGACCGATACGGACAGCACGTCGGTGGGGGAGCCGGTCACCCTGACGGTAGAGGTGGACGGCACGGGCAATTTGGCAACGCTCGCCCCACCGTCCGTAGGGGCGCCCGCGGACATGGAGGTGTATGACCCAACCGTCGAGACGAACATCGAGCGCAACGCGTCCCGCATCCACGGCACCAAAACATTTACCTACACGCTCGTGCCCCAGTCCGGCGGGCGCTACGACCTCCCGGCCGTCACGTTCTCCTACTTCGATCCGGACGCGGGGCGGTACAGGACGCGCCGCGCCCAGCCCCCGACGCTGCGGGTCACGGGGGAGGCGGCCCCGCGGGCGGTGGGCCGGACGGGAAACGGCCTGCCGGTGGGGGACGTGGCGGCGCCGATGGCCGCGACCGAGGCGCAGTGGGCACGAACGGACCGGCGTCCCCTCTACCGAAATCCCTGGGCATACCTCGCCCTTCTGGCGCCGGCCCTGGTCGTCGCGGCCGGCGTCGCCTATCGGCGCTGGCGGTCCGGTGGTGCGCCGTCGCCGGACGAAACGGCCGCCGTCGAGAAAACGCCCGCCCCCAATGAAGAAACGAACCGCCTTCAGGCGGCCCGTCGCCACCTGCGAGCAGGGGACGACGCGGCCTTCTACAATGCGGTGGCGCGTGCGCTCCGCGCCTTCCTGGCGGAACGGCTGGGGCGCGACGGCCCCAACGACGTGCCCCGGACGGTGCTCGACCGCGAGCTGCCCCGCCACGACGTTTCGCCGGATCTCCAGGGCGCCCTCTACGACGTGCTCGACCGCTGCGACGAGGCCCAGTACGCGCCCCGTGCCGGCTCTTCGGCGCCCGAAGACGTGTTGGCCAACGCCCACGCCGTGCTTCGGCGACTCGACACGGCCCTTCCGCGGTCGGCCCCCACGCCCCCACGCCCGTAGCCCTCCCTCTGTTGCCCCGTCCCTCTCATGCGCCTTCTTGCGGCCGTTCTCGGTGGATTCGGACTGATCGTCGCCGCCCCGGCTTGCGGGCAGCCATCGTCCGTCGCCCAACAATTTGAGGCGGCCAATGAGGCCTACGACCGGGGCCGGTACGACACCGCCGTGGAGGCGTACCGGGCCGTGCTCGACGCCGGCCACGAGAGTGCAGCGCTCTACCACAATCTCGGCAATGCCTACGTGCGCCTCGACCGTACGGGACCGGCGGTCTGGGCCTACGAACGGGGGCGTCGCCTCCAGCCTGGAGACCCGCGCCTGCAGCACAACCTGGAGTACGTCCGTCGGCGTGCCGAGCTTCCGCGGCGCGGGGGGGCGGCCGGCGGCCTCGTGGCCCTCGTGGTGGGATGGTCGCCCCTGCTCCTGTTTGGCATCGGGATGCTTGCCATGTGTGCTGGAGGGCTCGGGGCGACAGTCTGGGACGGCCCGCGTCGGGGAGGCGCGTGGCAGGGGCCAGCGATGACGGGGCTGATTGGGGCGGGAGTGCTGCTCGTCGCCGTCGCGCTGGCCACCTCGTACATGCAGGCCCAGGAGCGCCGGGCCGTCGTGGTGGACGAAGAGGCGCCGCTCCGGTCTGCTCCTACCGACACGGCCCCCGCCGACACGACCCTTCGCTCGGGGATGCTCGTAACCCCCGGAGCCGAGCGGGAGGCGTGGACGCGGGTACGGATTCGGGGCCGAACTGGAGGCTGGATTCCATCCGGCGCGCTGGCGGAAATATAACACAAGGCGGGATCCGAAGCCGGGCCGATCCGTTCGATTATTGGACATAACTCGCACATGTGCCGGGCCCACACTGAGGGGCGTGCCGGGCCCGGCATGCACGTTCCTGACCAGCGTTTCCACGCCATGCCGACGGGCCACTTTGCCATTGGGGATCTTTCCTTTTCGTTCGAGGGCTCCCTCGAAGAGCTCGCGCACTGCCAGGAGATTGTCCGCGAAATTGAGCGCGCGGAGCATCGGCTTCGGCGGGCGTCGGGGGCGGAGGAGGTCGTCGTGATCTACGATCAGGACCTTGAGGGCGAGCGCGGTACGTTCGACAAGATGCGGCTCCGCGCGTACGACGACGATCACAACTACACGCTCGACCTCGGGGTGACGGACACCAATCCGCTTGGCATTTACGTCGGGTACGATCAGAACATCGAGGTGTACGACCGGGACGCTGGGGAGGCGTGGCAGATCACCCCGGAGGGAGAGCCGGTCCAACCGGACGCGGACCCGTCCGAGGCAAACCGCCGGGAGGAGCCGACCGCCCGGGAGGCGGATGCGTCGCGGGGCCCCTCTTCCTCCCCCACGCAATCCACGGAGCCGGCGTCGTCCGAGGGGCCGTCCCAGGCCGAGATTGACCGGGCGGCGGAGGTGCTTCTGACCCGCGTGCGTCAACAGCCGTCCGAGCAGCGGGTGGGCGAGACCACCATTCCGGACGGGCCGCTCGGGGAGAAGCTCCTCGGGTTTGCCACGTACTGCGGGCGCGATGAGGGGTACCTGAATCGGGTGCTCGACGTGAAGAGCGTGTCCGGGATCGGGGCGTTGACCGTGGGACAGGTGCCGGACGTGCTCGCCATGATCAAGGACGAGGAGACGCTTCGTCAAAACGAGAGCTTCGAGCCGGACACCGATCTCCCGTTTTAGGCACGAAGGGCCGGGGCCTCGTCCGCCGGCCGACTCCGGCTCAGACCGACCCGGTGGAGACGCGCGGTTTTGCCCTGTGCGCGGGGCTTGGGGAGATGCTGTCGGGCACGTTCAAGTGAAAATGCGTCCTGCCCCGAGGCGCTCCCGCCGGCATTCACGAGCCCATTTTGGTTAGATTGGGTTCTGGGTGAACGCGTCCTGTTCGTCCGCTACCGTCTCCAAAAACCGGTCGAGGAGCGGCGAGTCGTTGTCGCGCCGGTACGCGAGGCCGAGGGTAAGGGGCACAGTGGGCTCTACGATCTTTGCGTACCCCACGCCGGGACGTTGGATCTGCACGTTCGAGGCATGGGCGATGGACACCCCTAGCCCCGCCTCCACGAGCCCGAGAAAGCTCTCGCCCCGTTCAATCTCCTGCGGAATCTGCGGGGTAAACCCGGCCTCGTGGCAGGCGCGCACGTAGGCGTCGTGGATGCGGGGCGCCCCGCTCCGCGCCCAGATCACGTGCGGCTCGCCTTCGAGCTCCCGGAGGGGGACGGACGTTCGGTCGGCGAGGCGATGGCCCGTCGGGAGTACCACCACCATCGGGGCCGTAAAGAGGGGCTGCACCCGCAGGCCGCGCTCGTTGATCGGCAGAAACAGGAACCCGACGTCCGTCTCCTTCCCCCGCAGGGCGTCCACCTGTTCGCGGGTGGTCTGCTCGACCAGATCAAGCTCCCCGTGGGGGCGCTTGGACCGAAAGGTCTTGATGATGGCGGGGAGCCCGCTCCGCATCGCGCTCGCCGCGTAGGTGATGGTGAGCAGGCCCGCCAGTCCGTCCCGGGCCGCCCGCGCGACGGACTCCGCACGCCGGGCCTCCCGGAGCATGCGCTTCGCGTATGGGAGAAAGGTGTGGCCCGCCTCCGTCAGCTCCACGCCCCCCGAGGCCCGGTCGAAGAGCGCGACCCCGATCTCCTCCTCAAACGCCTTAATCTGCTGGCTCAGGGTGGACTGGGCGACGAAGACAGCGTCGGCGGCCCGGCCAAAATGCAGTTCGTCGGCGAGGGCTGTGAAGTACCGGAGGTGGCGAAGTTCCATGGCGCAGGCAGTCGGGGAGGCCGAGGAAAAGGCATGGGCAGACGTTTCTCCGAAGGCCTGTGGTAAACGATCGATGACGTCGATCGGTCCGAGCGAAAAACTCCATGAAACGGCATTGTGGCGGCGCCCCTACGACCTTATGGAGAGATAAGAGACGGGCCACTGCGCGTTACATTGCCGTAATCCCTTTTCCTCGACCGTACCGCCGTGCTTTGGGGTCCAATCGACCACTACGAATAGATGACGATATTTTCGGCCGCCCTCCTGCTCTTCCTGGTCATGGACCCGTTTGGCAACGTTCCGGTGTTCCTCTCGGTCTTGCGTCCAGTGAAGCAGGAGCGTCGGCGGTGGGTCATCGCCCGGGAGCTACTGATCGCCCTGGGGTTTTTGGTGGTCTTCCTGGTCGGCGGGCAGTACCTGCTTGCGGCCATCGGCATCTCGGAGTCGTCCGTGACGGTAGCGGGGGGCATCATCCTGTTTCTGATTGCCCTCCGCATGGTGTTTCCGTCGCCCGGTGGCGTGTTCGCGGAGGATGCGGAGCAGGCACGTGACGCCCCGCTCCTCGTGCCGCTCGCCGTGCCGCTCGTGGCGGGCCCGTCGGCCCTGGCGTCGGTGCTGTTCATCATGAGCAAGGACCCGACGCGCTGGCTGGAGTGGCTGGCTGCGCTCGTCGGGGCGTGGGCGGCCACCGGCGTCGTCTTGCTTCTGGCCCCCAACCTGTCGCGCCTCCTTGGGGACCGCGGGCTGGTGGCCACGGAGCGACTCATGGGGATGGTGCTCACCGCGATCGCGTCGAAAATGGTACTGGGCGGCGTCGCGGAGTTCTTCGGCATCTAGGCCGTCCAGGCCCGTGCCTGCACGCGGCCTCCTTCTCGTTCGCTTTCACCAACCGCCCTACGCCTGTGACACTCTGGTCACGCCAGGGGGCCGTCCTCGGGACGTGCACCCTGGCCTTTTTCGCAACGATGGCCGCGCGACTCGTCATTAGTCCGGTCGTCCCCTCCATCAGCGACGCGTTTGCCGTCCCCAACGGCGCGATTGGGCTGGCCCTGACCGGCATGTGGCTGGGGTATGCCCTCTCGCAATTTCCGAGCGGGCTGCTGGCCGACCGCTACGGGGAGCGGAGCATCATTCTGGTGGCGGTGGGGGGCACGGCGGTCGCGAGCACGCTTCTGGCCTTCGCCTCGTCCTACGCGATGTTCCTGGTGGGGACGGCTGTGCTGGGAACCGTGGCGGGGCTGCACTACAGCGTGGCCACGTCGCTTCTGACGCGCACCACCGACCAGATCGGCACGGCCATCGGCATTCACACGGCGGGGGCGCCGGTGGCGGGGGTGTTGGCGCCGATGGCCGCCGGGGCCGTTGGCGCGTGGATGGGCTGGCGCTGGGCCGTCGCCCTGGGGACGGTGTTTGCCGCTCCGGTCGTGGGCCTCGTGGTCTACGTCGTGCGGGCCCGGCCGCCGGTGCGGCCCGACGAGTCGGTGTGGGGGCGATTCAAAATCGGGCCCCTGGCCGAGCTCCTTCGCCGTCCGCCGATCGCCCGCACGGTAATTCTCTCGGCCGTCGGGATGTTCGTGTGGCAGGCCACGGCGTCGTTCCTGCCGACGTTCTTCGTGGCGTACCACGGCTACTCGGAGGCAACCGCCGGGGTGCTCTTCTCGGGGTACTTTCTGATGCAGGGCGTCACCCAGCCCGGCCTCGGGGCGTTGTCGGACCGCATTGGGCGGGACGCGGCCGCCAGTCTCGCCATCGGGATCGGCATCGTAGGGTACGGGCTCCTGGTGGGGGGGACGGGCCTGGGCCTGGCCATCGTGTCGGTGGTGTGTGCCGGCCTCTCGATGGGATGGGGGGCGGCCCTCATGCCGAAGTTCATGGACCACCTCGACGACCACGAGCGCAGTGCCGGGTTTGGGCTCGTCCGGACCGTCTACATGGTGCTGGGGGCGAGTGGCAGCGTCGTGACGGGGTTCGTGGCCGACGTGTTTGGGTGGGGCGTCGCGTTTGTCGTCCTCGTGCTGCTGCTGGTGGGCATGCTGGGGGCGCTGGTCCAGTCCACATGGCGAAACCAGACGGAGCGGCGGGCTCGCGCTGCTCCCTGAGATCTCTCAACGCGTTCCTGTCCGATGGAGTCGCTGCGCCCAATGCCCGTTTCCCCCGGCACCGTTCTGTACGTCCTGGACCTATTCGGCACGGCGGTCTTTGCGGTGTCCGGGGCGCTGGCGGCCGGCCGGCGCCGGATGGACCTGTTTGGGGCCCTGGTAATTGCGGCGGTGACGGCCGTCGGGGGCGGCACGATTCGCGACTTGATCCTGGACCGACATCCGGTTTTCTGGATCCAGGACCTGCGGTACCTCGCGGTGATCGGGGGGGCGGGCGGCCTTACCTTCGCCTACACGTCGGTCTTCCGGCCCCCCCGGCAGTCGCTGGAGGTGGCCGACGCGTTTGGGCTCGCGGTGTTCTCGGTGGTGGGGGCCCGTGTTGCGCTCGGGGTGGGCGCCCCGCCGGTCGTGGTCGTGATTATGAGTGCCGTCACGGCCACGGTGGGCGGGATGGTGCGAGACGTGCTCTGCGACGAAACCCCTCTCATTCTGCGGGAGGAGATCTACGCGACGGCGGCCCTGTCCGGGGGCGTGCTCTATCTGGGCCTGCGGGCCGCGGCCCTTCCGGAGGCGGCGGTGGCGGGCCTCACGATCGTCGCGGTGTCGGCCGTGCGCCTGGCCGCGCTGCGGTGGGGGGTGCACCTTCCTTCGTTCCGGGTGGAAGAGGCCGGGTAGCTGCGCGCCTGGACACGCACGGCCCCGGCCCGTCCCGAGTCCCCACAGGCCGACCTTCCCCGCTTCCATACAAAACCGGTGTGGACTTCCTCCCGGACGTGCGGTTACCTTGCAACGTCTGCGTCCGTCCCCGCACCGTGCACCCCCTGTTCATGTCCGCCCTGGAGCCCCACATCGTGGACCGCGACCGCACCACCGGCTGGATGGAGGTCATCTGCGGGTCGATGTTCAGCGGCAAGACCGAGGAGCTGATTCGTCGGCTGCGCCGGGCCCGCATTGCTCGTCAGCACACCCGCGTCTTCAAGCCGGCCCTCGACGAGCGCTACAGCGAAGACGAGGTGGTGTCCCACAACGAGAATTCCGTGACCACCACGCCGGTGGAGGCGCCCCCGCAGATCCAAGAGCTGGTGCAGGAGGCGGACGTCGTGGGCATCGACGAGGCGCAGTTCTTCGGCGACGACCTCGTGCCGACGTGTCAGGCACTGGCCGACGACGGGCACCGTGTGATCGTGGTGGGGCTCGACACGGACTACCGCGCAGAGCCGTTCGACCCGATGCCCCAGCTCATGGCGGTGGCCGAGCACGTGACCAAGCTACACGCCGTCTGCGTGGTCTGTGGGGCGCCGGCCAACCACTCCCAGCGCATTGTGCCGGGCGAAGACCGGGTGCTGGTCGGGGCCACGGAGGCCTACGAGCCGCGGTGCCGGGCGTGCTTCGAGCCGGAGCCGGTGACGGTGACCCGGCCCCGGCCGCACACCGAGGCGCTACGGGAAGTGTCGGAGGAGGGGGAGGCCGCGGTGGCCGACAGAGACTCTGAGGCGACAGTGAACAGCTAGGTCGTGCGGTGGTGGGCGGCTCTGCGTCCGCTTTTGCCGGAACAGCAGGTGCCCCAACACTTCGGAGTTGGGGGCGTACACAAGCATCCGAAGGAATGCGGACGAGATGCACCCCAGAATTATGACCGAGTCTCGGACTTCTCCGGTGAATCCTCGTCGCCGCCGTACGCCCCAGCGCACCCCACAGCGGTCCCCGCAGCGCTCGCCCCAGCGGCAGCCCAAGCAGCCGCCCAAGGTGCCGAGCCCGACGCGCCGCGAACCGTCGACCCCGGACCCGCAGCGCCGGGACCCGAACTCCCCGGATCCGTCGTCGAACGCGGCGTAGACGCCACGGGCCGTGACCGGACCCGTTCCCTTTTTCTAAACACGCGCGCCCCTCATGAACGGGTCTTCCGCAGACGCCTCCTCGCCGTCGCAACACGAGCGGTTCGTTGCGGCCCTCCTCGACGGCATCATTGCGACGGGGCTGACCGCCCTGTTTGGGGGCGCCCCCCTGCTGGGCGGGCTCGTGGGCGGGCTGTACCTGGTCGCCCGGGATGGATTCGAGGTCGGGCCGCTGCGCTTCCGGTCGCCGGGAAAGTACGTAATGGGGCTCGACCTCGTGCGCCTCGACGGGGCCCCGGTCTCCCTCGAAACGTCGGTCCAGCGCAACTGGATGCTGGGGCTCAGCTCCGTCGCGGGGGCGTTCATTGTCGTCCCCATCGTCGGCGGGGCCCTGGCGTCGTTCCTGTCGCTCGCGGGGCTTGGGCTCATCCTGTTTGAGATCTACAACGTCTTCGCCGACCCCGTCGGCCGGCGCTGGGGCGACCGGCTGGGCAACACCAAGGTCGTGGCCGCCGGCGACGGGCTGGTGTAAGAGGTGTAAGAGGGGGCGCGGCGGGCAAGTGGGCTGCGTGCGCGTCGAGGCACCATTGACTTCCCCGAGGCGGTGCCGGTATATTGAGCGAGACGCCCCCGCGTTCTCGTCGTCCCCTGGCCGACGACCGGTGCCAGCTCTCCCTCCACCCTTCTCTCATCCGTCCCCGCGTTCACATGGACGAACAGCGATACCTGGTTACGGCGCGCAAGTATCGGCCGTCGCTTTTTACGGAGGTCGTTGCGCAGGAGCACGTCACCGAGACGCTCAAGAATGCGATCCGGATGGAGCGGCTCGCACACGCCTATCTGTTCAGCGGCCCACGGGGGGTGGGGAAGACCACGGCGGCCCGCATCCTGGCGAAGGCCATCAACTGCGAGACCCCGCGGGCGGAGCGCGAGGACGGCGCCGAGCCGTGCTGCGAGTGCGACTCGTGCGAATCGTTCGAGGCGGGCCGCAGCCTCAACGTCTTCGAGATGGACGCGGCCTCCAACAACAAGGTCGACGACATCCGCGAGCTGCGCGAGAAGGTCCGGATCCCGCCGCAGGGCGACCAGAAGAAGGTCTACATCCTCGACGAGGTGCACATGCTGTCGAAGCAGGCGTTCAACGCCCTGCTGAAGACGCTGGAGGAGCCGCCCGCCCACGCCCTCTTCATCTTCGCCACCACCGAGCCGCACAAGGTGCTGCCCACCATCCTGTCGCGGTGCCAGCGGTTCGACTTCCGCCGCATTCCGGTGCCGGAGATCGTCCGGCGCCTGCGCGAGATCTGTGAGACGGAGGGCGTGGAGGCCGACGAGGAGAGCCTCATGCTGCTGGCACGCAAGGGCAACGGGGCGCTCCGCGACGCCCTCTCGGCGTTCGACCAGGCCCTCTCGCTCTGCGGGGCCACGCTGGAGTACGGGGAGCTGACCCAGGCCCTGGGCGTGGTGGACCAGGACCTGTACTTTCGCCTTACCGACCACGTCGCCGCGCAGGACACGGCGGGGATGATTGAGCTCGTGCGCCACGTGGTGCGCAGCGGGTACGACCTGCAGGAGATGCTGGTGGGACTGGCCGAGCACCTGCGCAATCTGCTGGTGGCCCACTCGCTGGGCGGGGAGGCGCTGGAAGAGGTTGCGGAGTCGACCCGCACCCGCTACGCCGACGCGGCCGAGCGCTTCGACGAGGCCGACCTGCTGCGCCTGCTCACCCTGGCCGCGGACACGGAGGACGACATCAAACAGAGCCCGCAGCCGCGCCTCACGCTGGAGACGACGCTTCTCAAGATGGCGCAGCTTCGCCGCTCGGCTGACCTCCGGGCGGTGCTCGAAAAGATCGACCGACTGGAACAGATGGCCGAGGACGGCGACCTCCCCGAGGCCGTGCCGGGCGACGGGGCGACCGCGTCCGAAACGGCGTCGTCCCCGCCGCCCCCCTCCGAGTCTGAGAAGTCTGAGACCCCAGAGACGGGCGGGGCGGCCGGACGAGAGGCGCCCCCCGACGCGGCCGCCGAGCCCCGCCCCGGCTACGGGCCCGAGTCCACGGCCCCGACGACTGCGCCGACTGCGCCGGAGGACGCCCCCTCAACGAAAGACCCACCGCGCGACTCGAAGAACGAGACGCCCGACGGGGCGCCGACCGACGTCGTGGACGATGCAGGGGACGAGACGCTGAGTGCATCGGACGAGGACGACGCCCCAAACGACGGCGCTTCGGACGCCGACGAGGAGGGCCCCGACGACGAGGACGAGCCGCCGTCCCCGGATGCCCCCCGCGACGGGGCGGACGCATCGGGGGCGGATCCGTCCGTTGGGTACAACGACCTGTTTGGCGCCCCGGCGCTGGGGGACGAAGAATCGTCGGAGGGCGGGTCGGCATCCGGCACCCCGGACGCTCGCGCGTCCGAGTCGGTGTCGACATCGGACGGGTCGGACGCGTCGGCCGCCGCGGTGGCGGAGCCGGCCGTGGCGGCGGGGGCCGACGCCGACGGGGTGGCCACCGAGTGGCCCCAGGTTGTGCAGTCCGTCAAGGACACCCACATCAGCCTCGGCTCCCTGCTGGGCGAGGCCGAGCCCGTCGAGTACGTCGACGGCACGCTCACCGTCGCCGTCCCCCGGGCCCTCCACCGCGACACCCTGCGTGACCGGCGGCGCGTGCTGTTGCGCCACGTCACCGACACGGTGGCCCCTGCCGTTGACGACCTGCGGTTCGTCGTCGAGGACACGAGCGACGCGGCCGTCGCCGACGCCGACACGTCGGACGAGCCCCTCAGCCCCCGTGAACAGCTGAGCCAGCTCCGTGACACCTACTCGGCACTCGACGTGCTCTTCAGCGAGTTTGGGGCCGAGCCGGTATGGTAGCGGCCCGGCGGCCCCCCTCGGCCCGCACCGTGGGCGTCGTTTCCAGTCAGGGATCGGTTCCGCCCGCCGTCCGTTGCACCCCTTTGTACGAACCCGGAGCCATTCCCGCTTCCGGTGAACGACCCACCCTCCCCACGAGTCTTCGAATTAAGACCACCCCCCAGTTATGGCTAACCCAGGAGGAATGAACATGCAGGACATGTTCGGGAAGATGATGGAGATGCAGGAAAAGATGAACGCCGCGCAGGACGAGCTCGCGGACAAGACGGTGACCGCGGAGGCCGGCGGCGGCATGGTGACAGTGACCGCCAACGGCGCGCAGGAAATCACGGGCATCGAAATTGACCCGGAGGCCGTCGACCCGGACGACCTGGAGTTGTTGGAGGACCTCGTCATCGCGGGCGTCAACAAGGCCCTCGAAGACGCGTCCGACATGGCACAAGAGGAGATGAAGGATTCCATGGGCGGCATGCTGCCACAGGGCATGGACCTCAGCCAGCTCGGCCTCTAGGCGGTTGCGAACGGCGGGCTGGGGGGGCCGCGTGACCCCGGGACATTCCGCCGTTTGCGCTTAAACCTCGACATTCGAAACGCGAGATTGTCGCGATGCAGTACACCTCGGAGTCCGTCGAAACCCTTGTGGAGCAGTTCACGAAGCTGCCCACGATCGGGAAGAAGACGGCGCGGCGACTGGCCAACTACGTCCTGAAGATGCCCCAGGAGGAGGTTGAGACCATCGCGAACGCGTTGACGTCCGTGAAGGAGGACGTGCAACGCTGTTCGACGTGCTACGTCGTGGCGGATCAGGATCCGTGTCCCATCTGTGGCTCAGACAAGCGGGACGCCACGACGATTTGTGTCGTGGAGGAGTCGAGCGACCTGACCGCCATCGAGCAGACCAACGAGTACCGGGGCGTGTACCACGTGCTCGGCGGGGTCATTTCGCCGCTCGACGGCGTGGGCCCCGACGACCTCCGGGTGCACGAGCTGGCCACCCGCATCGACCCGTCCTTCGAAGACACGGCGGCCGATGCGGCTCCGGCGCCCAACACCACGCCTGACGGCGAAGCGGACGCCGGGGCGCCCCCCTCGGAAAATGGCGGGGCGGACGAGGCGGAGTCGGGGGTCGACGAGGTGATTCTCGCCGTCAATCCCAACGTTGAGGGCGACACGACGGCCTACTACATCTCCCAGCTCCTTGAGCCGTTCGACGTTCGCGTCACGCGCATCGCGCGAGGGCTGCCCATCGGTGGGGATCTGGAGTACGCCGACGAGGCGACCCTCTCGCGGGCGCTCGAGGGACGCGGGCACGTCGACTAGTGCCGCTGGGCCTGCCCGACGCGTTCGCTTCGCCCGGACCCTCCCAACCCGACGACTGCACTGCACATGACGATTACGGTTCTCGGTGCCGGATCGATTGGAGCCCCCGTTGTCCGCGAGCTGTGCGCCCGAAGCGGAGAGGTGGAACAGGTTCAGGTCTGTGACACCCGGTCGCAGGCGCTCGAACGCCTCCACGAACAGGTCGACGCCGACCAGTTTCTCCGCTCCTTCCAGGTCGACGTGCGCGACACCAGCGTGCTGTCCCAGATTGTGCAGGGCAGCGACTGTGTCATCAGCTGCGTGCCGGCGGAGTTCAACCCCGCGCTCGCAGAGCTGTGCCTCGACGCGGGGGTCCACTTCTGTGACCTCGGGGGGGACGACACCCTCGTGGGCAAAGAGCTGGCCCTCGACGAGCAGGCCCGCGAGAAGGGCGTCTGGATCGTCCCCAACTGCGGGCTGGCCCCCGGCCTCGTGAACGTCGTGTGTCTCCACGGCATTGATCAGCTTGACCGGGCCGAGGCGGCACATCTGCGGGTGGGCGACGTCCCGCTGCACCCGGAGCCCCCCTTCAATTTTCGCATCTCGTGGTCGGCCGAGCGCATCCTCGCGGACTATACAAACCCGGCGCAGTTGATTGAAAACGGGCAGGTCGTGGAGGCGGACGCCCTTTCCCGCGAGGAGGAAATTCAGTTCGAGAAGCCCTTCGGTACGATGGAGGCCTTCTGCACGCAGGGCGGGCTCTCCACCCTCACCGACACGCTGGCCGGGCGTGTGGAGGCCCTCGACCACAAGACGGTCCGGTGGCCGGGCCACGCCCATCAGATGCGCTTCGTGCTCGGGCTCGGGCTCGCCGAGGAGCGCAAGATCGGGGTGCGCACGCACCTGACCTACCGCGACCTCCTGGTGCGCCGCATGCGGAAGCGTCTCGGCGGCGACTACGAGGACGCGGTGCTCATGCGGGTCCTGCTACGGGGCGAGCAGGAGGGACGGCCCACGACACTCGTCTACGAGATGGTGGAGCAGTACGACGCGGAGACGGAGCAGACGGCCGTGATGCGCTGTACGGCCATCCCGACGGTCGTCTCGGCCCTCTTCCTGGCCCGCGAGGAAGCCGTCTCCACCGGGGGGGCCGACGTGCCGGAAAATGTGATCCCGCGCGCTCAGTTTCTGCAGAAAATCGCTGATCGTGGGCTTAACATTCAGACGGAGCGGCACGACGACTTCCGGGACGTCACCGCCAAGCGCCCCCTCGACGGCCAGCGGGCCTGACCGGCCGGCCACCACGAGCAGGGCACGGGGTTTGCGGCCTGCCCGCCCCCAGGCCGAACGAGTTGCTCTTGTGCTTGACGAAAAAAACGCCACATCTTACATTCGAGGTGAAGATCCGTTGGGGCGGCGCCTGGTCGCACACCCCTTGTCCGCTGCTCTCATTCCCAGACGCAACACCGCGCATCGGCAGGAACCGCTACAGACCCCCTCAAATACGCACCGGGGCCTCCGCCCATGCTAGGCCGGAGCACCGGTGCACGACGTAGCACCTCGGAGCGTTCCTGGACCCGTGCCGCTGATCTCACCAATGTTGCCGTCCCCGGCCCCCTGCGTGGGGCTGTTGGGAGAGGGACGTGTATTTGTGTCGACGGTGGCGCTGTTCCTGATTGGAAGCCTCGCCGGAGGGGGACCGCCGGCCCGAGCGCAGGAGGGGCCGCCGCCCGACACGACCGCCCCCGACACGACCGCCCCCGACACGACCCGCCGCCCCCCGGTCCTGCAGTTGGAGGGACCCCCCTCCTCCGAGAGATAGCACATCCCTCTCGGACCGAGTGGGCGGTGTTCCGCGAACTGAGGGAGGGGGCCTCTCGGCACCGTCCCCGTCCCCCGACACCGGCGTCGTCGGCCGGTACCTGCCGGCACGGCGCAGGCAGGCGGTCCGCCTGTTTGGACGGGCGTCTCCGTTCCTGGGACCGCGTGCCCCCACGGCGGGGGCGCAATCCGTCACGCTCGACTCCACTCGGAACCGCTACGTCCTCACGGGCGACACGCGTCCCGGGGAGCGCGTGGGGATGGACGCAGACGCGTACCGGCAGGAGCGCTACCGTGCCAACCTGCGCGAGAACTGGCGCACGCTCACCGAGCAGCGCCAGCAGGGGGACGGACGCAGTGGGTTTGGGGTGAACATGGTGGTTCCGGGGGGGCGGGAGAGTGCCTTCTCCACCGTCTTCGGCAAGCCGCAGGTGGACCTTCGGGTGAACGGCCAGGCCGACATCAACGCCGGGTTCAAGTACCGAAAGAGCGACCAGCAGGTCAACGTGACGGGGAACGCCAGCCAGCTCAATCCCGACTTCAAGCAGGACCTGCGGCTCGGCATCACCGGGACGATCGGGGACAAGCTCCAGATCAACGTCGACTGGGACACGCAGAGTCAGTTTGACTACCAGAATCAGGTCAAGCTCGACTACACCGGCTACGAGGACGAGATCCTACAGAGCGTGGAGGCGGGCAACGTGTCCATGCAGACGCCGTCGCAGCTCATCAGTGGGGGGCAGAGCCTCTTCGGGATCAAGAGTGAGTTTCAGTTCGGCAACCTGAGCCTCACGACGATTGCGAGCCAGCAGGAGGGCCAGTCCAACAGCCTCAGCATTGAGGGGGGCGCGCAGGAGACGGAATTCGACCTCAAGCCCACGGACTACGACGAGAACCGGCACTTTTTTCTTGGCTACTACTTCCGCAACAACTGGAACCGCGCCCACGAGGACCCGACGACGATCCGGACGTTCGGGGGGTTCGACGAACTTACCGAGGTGGAGGTGTGGAAAATCACACAGCAGGTGGGAAGCCAGGCAAACACCCGGCAGGCGGTGGCGGTGGTCGACCTGGGGGAGCGCGCCCAACTGGTGAATCAGGCGAACGACTACACGGAGACCCTGCTGCCGGTCCCGGAGGAGGACCAGTACGGCGAGGCCGACCTGGCGGCCCTCCGGGACGGGGAGCAACGGGCCTCGTCCTACCTGAGCGACCCCGCCACCATGGAGCAGCCCCTGGACACCCAGCAGGACCTCCACGCGGGCGAGTTTAAGCGGCTTACGCGGGGGCAAGACTACCGGATCGACGGTCGGCTGGGCTTCCTGTCGCTCCAGCAGCGGCTCCGGCCCGACGAGGCCCTGGCGGTGGCGTTTCGGTACCGGACGACCGACGGCACCGTGCGCACGGTCGGGGACTTTACGCAGGGCGGAACCACGGGGGGCATCAACGCCGACCGCCTCGTGCTGAAGCTGCTCCGCCCCACCGATCCGGTCGCGCCCGGGCAGGACGGGACCGTGAGCCCGGCCGCCTGGTTCTTGCAGCTCCGCAACGTGTACGACCTCTCGGGGCGAGACTTCAATCCGGAGAATTTCGAGCTCGACGTCGAGTACCAGGCCTCCGGGCAGGGCGCGCGCACCACGCTGCCGGACGTGGCGGGGCAGACCACGCTGCTGCAGGTGCTCGGGCTGGACCGGGTGGACCAGAACGGCGCGCCCAACCCGGACGATCAGTTCGACTTTCTGCCGCAGACGATTAATGCGGACCGGGGGCTCCTCTACTTCCCCTACCTCCAGCCGTTCGGCGCGCGCATCCTGGACGCCGCGGCCCAGAACGGGAGTCGGGCGGCCGGGGAGTCCTTTGCGTTTGAGAACCTCTATACCAAGAAAAAGGCGAACGCCCGGAAGGAAGACACCCAGAAGAATGTCTACCGGATTCGGGGCTCGTACACCGGCGGGGCGCAACAATTTTATGACCTGGAGGCCTTTACGGGGCTCGTTGAGGGCTCGGTCGAGGTGACCTCAGGGGGGCAGACCCTGCAGGAGGGCGTCGACTACCGGGTGGACTACCAGGGCGGGACGGTCAACATCACCAACGAGTCGTACCTGACCGCCGGGCGGGACATCAAGATCGACTACGAGGAGAACAGCCTCACCAACATCCAGAAGAAAACCCTGCTCGGGGCGCGGGCCGACTGGTCGATGCGGGACCAGTTTTCGCTCGGGGCCACCGTCATGCGGCTCAGCCAGCAGTCGCCCGTCGACAAGTTTCGCATCGGGCAGGAGCCCATCCAGAACACCATCTGGGGCCTGAACGGCTCGATGGACCTGCAGCCGCAGTGGATTACGGAGGCGGTCGACGCCCTGCCGCTCGTGCAGACGCGGGCCGAAAGCCAGCTCTCGGTCTCCGGCGAGTTTGCGCAGCTCCGGCCCGGCCACACCACCACCGACGCGTACGAGCGGACCGTGGACCGGGTGGAAAACAGCGAGACGGACCAGTACGCGTCGGACGAGCGCAACGGGGTGTCTTACATCGACGACTTCGAGGGCTTCGAGAACACCTTCTCTCTCCGCGAGCAGCCGGGCGCTTGGCAGGTGAGCGCGGCGCCCGACTCGACGGCCGACGCCGCCCCGCTCGACGGCGAGGTGCCGGGGACCTACGAGGACAACCGGCAGCGCACCCACTGGCGGGGCCGCCTCGGGTGGTACCGGCTTAACGAAAACGTGCTGGAGTCCATCGGCACGGAGGACGGGGGGGAGGCCACCGAGCTCATCAACACCGAGGAGGTCTTCGTGGGACGCGATACGCAGGGCGAGGCGAATCCCACCCTCCGCACGCTCGACCTCCACTTCAATCCCTGGCAGCGCGGGCCCTACAACTACACGGAGGACCTGGTGGACTTCTTCCGGGAGCCGCGGAAGGTATGGGGGGGCATCACACGCTCGCTCCCGGAGGGCTACACCGACTTTTCGGTGCAGAACGTCGAGTTCGTCGAGTTCATCGTGAAGGTGTACCCGGCGAACGGCGAGGTCACCGACGGAGCGCGCCTGTTCGTCGACCTCGGGACGATCTCGGAGGACGTGGTGCCGAACCAGCGCATCGACATGGAGGACGGGCTCTCCCTCAGCTTCAACGAGGCGGACCTGGGGGACCTGAGCCGCATCCCCAACGCCGAGCCGGGCGGGGGGATTGACCTTCGGGGGCGCCGGACCCAGGACCTGGGGCTCGACGGGCTCGTCTCCTACACGGATGGGGCCTACGACGAGCGCCTGCTCGAACGCAGCTTCTATTCCGGCTTCGTGGCGTACGCGGACAGTCTGCAGGGCGCCATCGGGCAGCTCGGCCTGTCCACCGCGCAGCGGCAACGCCTGCGGGCCGAGATTGCACGGACCGCCGCGGACCCCTCGGCCGACGACTACCACTTCTACGAGAACGACCGCTTCTTCAACACCTCGGCGTTCTTCCCGGACGGGGCCTCGGTGCAGCAGCGCCTGAGCTGGTACCAGGCGGGCCACGAGCTCAACGGCTTTGAGTCGCAGAACGAACTGGCCGAGGACGCGAGCGTGAAGCGGGGCGTGTCCCGCTCCCCGGACCGGGAGGCCCTCGACGGGGTGAGCAGCCAGATCAACATCGACAACAACTACTTCCAGTACGCCGTCCCGCTCGACGAGCTCGACCAGCGCGCCGGGGCCGACCGCGGGCCGACCGATTACGTGGTGAGCCGGGTCGGGCAGGAAAAGGACTGGTACAAGGTGCGGATTCCGGTGCAGGAATTCACGCGCCAGGTGGGTGCCATCGAAAACTTTGACGACATCAAGTCCATCCGCCTGTGGACGACCGGGCACGAGGCGCCCGTGACGATGCGGTTTGCGTCCCTGGAGCTGGTGGGCAGCCAGTGGCGCGCCTCGGCGCCGGTGGCACAGCAGCCGGTGCAGGAGAACAGCGTCGTGGATGCGGGGACGGGCGAGCTTCGGGTGGCGAGCATCAACAACGAAGAGGACCTGAGCTACGAGCCGCCCGCCGGGGCGGTGGTGGGGCAGAACCGCACGTCCCGCGGCGTGCAGCAGCAAAACCGCGAGCAGGCCCTCCTGCTCAACGTGGATCAGCTGGCGCCCGGCCGGCAGCGGGGCGTCTTCAAAACATTCGGGCAGGGCCTCGACCTGCTCAAGTACTCGAACCTGCGGATGTACACCCACCTGCACGGGGCCTCAAGCAGCACGCAGGTGAAGGACCGGCTCCGCGAGCACCTGCGGCTGTTCGTCCGCCTGGGGGCCGGGGAGACGGGGGACTACTACGAGTATGAGCAGCCCCTCTCCCCGGGCGACGTGCCGATGGCGGACGGCTCCCAACCCCTGTGGCCGGAGGAGTTTGAAATGAACCTCGTCCTTGAACGACTCAATCGGCTCAAGCTTCTCCGGGACCAGAGCGGGGTCCCGACGGACACGTCGTTCTCGAGCGCCGACGTGAATTTGAACATCGGCGACTTTGCGCCGCCGGAGACGGTGCTTCGGGTGCGGGGCACCCCCTCCCTGCAGAACGTGAAAACAATCGTCGTCGGCGTGCGGCACGCGACGCCCCCCGAGGAGAACCCGCCGGTGCTGCAAAATTTCGAGGTCTGGCTGAATGAGCTGCGCGTGAGCGGGTTCGACGAGCAGAAGGGCTGGGCCGCCAACGCCAGCGCAAGCCTCGACCTCGCGGATTTTGCGTCCGTCGAGGGCAGTTTCCAGCGCCGGACGGACGGGTTTGGGGCGTTGTCCAGCACCCTGAGCGAGCGGGAGCAGTCCGACAACACGAGCTGGAACCTCCGCGCAAGCCTCAACGTCGACTCGTTCTTGCCCGAGGACCAGGGCTGGCGCATCCCGGTGACCATGCAGGTCCAGTCCAACCGGACGACCCCTCGCTTCGACCCCAACCGCGGCGACGTGGAGGTGCAGAGCGTGGTGCGGCAGTTCGACGCCGTCCCGGACAGTACGCTGGAGCGCCGCTACCGCAGCCAGTACGGGGCCCTCGGGGCGGGGGAGATTCGCCGTCGGTTGAAGGACAGTGTGCGCACGGCGGCCGAGACGCGCAGCCTGCGCCGCACGATGACGGCCGACATCTCGAAACAGGGGTCCGACTCGTGGTGGCTCCAGAAGACCGTCGACGGCCTCTCGCTGAGCTTCTCCTACCTCGACCAGTCGCGACGCAACCCGCAGCGCCAGCTCAACGACCGGTGGAGCTGGACGGGCGACCTGCAGTATCAACTCAGCTTCGGGCAGCCCCGGACCGTGGACCCCTTCGGCTTTCTCCCCGACGCGCCGGTGCTCGGCACGCTGGCGGGCCTCTCGTTCAACTATGTGCCCCGCTCGCTCTCGTTTTCGATGAGTGCGGAGCGGGAGGCGCAGACGACCCGAAGCCGCCCGTCGGGCGTCCGAAATACACGCAGCCAGCCCTATCGAATCGCCTATCCCCTCCGGGAGCAGCAGCAATTCGACCACCGCCGCAACTTTAGCCTCCAGTACGACCCCTTCGACTTTCTGAGCCTCAGCTTCGACACCAACACGCGCCAAAACTTTGATGACGCCGCCTCGCGGAACGAGACGAACGTTATCATCAACGGCGGAAGCGTCCGGGACACGGTGCTTACCGACATCGGCATTCCCCGCGACAGCACCGCGAATTTCTTTGATCGTCTGGGGGACTACGGACTGGCCGACCGCGGCCTCACCGCCGCCGACGAGGGGGAGACGGTGTTCTTTGAAAGCCGGCTGTTCCGGCGGTCGGAGCTCGACGTGTTTCGGGACCTGCTGGTCGGGCGGGTGAGCCCGCGCACGAACAACTACCAGCAGCGGTTTTCGGCCACTCTGAGCATGGGGTGGGCCGACCGGCCGTGGCTCAACTGGATCGACCTGCAGGACGTCTCCTACCAGTCGTCGTTTCAGTGGTCGAACGGGCCGGCGGAAAGCCTGCAGGGGGCCGGCGTGCGCAACTCCCTCACCCTGCGTACGGGAGCGACCCTGCGGCCCAACCGGGTGTGGGAGCGGTTTGGGTTCTTCGAGCGGCTAAAGGAGGCGCAGCGCGAGTCGGGCCGGGACGACCCGGAAGCCGGGGGCCGGTCCACCGGGGACAACGGAGACGACCGGGGGGATGACGACCGGGGGGATGACGACCGGGGGGACGACGACGGTGAGGCGTCGGAAGGGGATGGACTCGGGTGGGAAGACGTCCCCCTTCCCAGCCCGATGGGCATGCTGCGCGGGCTGGCCCTCATGGTGCTCGACATCAACGACTTCAGCGTGAACTACAACGGCGACTGGAGTGCCCGTTCCTCCAATGTGGGGCGCCTGAATTCGGACTCGACGGACGTCGAGGTGCACTACCGCCTGCTTGACGCGGTGCGCGGGGACGGGCCGTCCGTGGGCTACCGGCTCGGGCTCGACCGCTCCATCGGGGCCGAGAGGCGCGTGCTGGACTCCCGGTTCCAGGTGTCGGATGCCCTCAGCAACACCCACCGGCTGGAGGGGCGCACCGCCCTGAGCCCGAGCCCGTCCTTCCAGATCGACCTGAGCTGGAACGTGGAGTGGCGCACCCAGACCGACCGGACCTTCCAGGCACGCAATGGCGGCGGCGGAGCCGAAGGACAAGACGGGCCCTTCACGACCGAAAGCGGGGACAACTCCGCCTCGGTGTGGGGCTTCGGGTCCGTGGTGGCGCTGGTGGAGGAGCAGGCCCGTCGACTGCCGGCGGGCGGCAGTGGGGCGGGGGGGGTGCTCCCCGCCGCCGAGGTGCCCCTCACCAACGCCTCCGTCGCGGACGACTTCAAATCGGCCTACCTGACCGGCGGCGGCAGCGTGGGGGCCCACGGGTTCGCGCCGTTCCCCCTGCCCGGGTGGAACATCCGCTACTCGGGGGTGGCCGACTGGCCCCTGCTCGGCCGCATCGTGGAAAGTGCGTCGCTCCGGCACAGCTACAACGCGGAGTACCGGTCGAGCTACGCCACCGACACGCGCGCCGGCGAGGAGGTGGAGGCCCCGAACGGACAGACGTTTTTGAACCCGGAGTTCAAGGTGGGGTCGGCCCGCGTCAGTGAGCAGTTCCGGCCGCTCCTCGGCGTTAGCGTCACCTGGCCCGGCAACCTGGAGACGAGTGTGGAGTGGAGCCGCCAGACGGAGACGTACCTGCGCACGGCCAACCTGAAGGTGGAGGAAGTGCAGACGAATCAGTTGTCCGGAACCGTCTCCTACCGGAAGCAGGGAATGCGCATTCCCGTGCTCGGCCTCGGGCGCCTCGAAAACCAGATCCGGTTTTCGCTCACGGTCTCCCGCTCGGTGAACGACGAGCGGAGCTACAACCTGCGCGGGGCGCTCGCGGACGTTCAGGACGCGGGGGGATCGGTGGATCCGGCGCAGGTGACCGATCCGACCAACGACTACGTCCAGGTCCGGAAGCAGACGACCCGCATTCAGGTGACTCCCGAGCTGACCTACCGGCTCAGCGACCGGGTGACGGGGGAGCTGCTGGTCGAGTACGAGCGGTTCAACGGCGACAACCGGCAGCCCTCCTACACGCGGGTCAACGGGGGCTTCAACGTTAGCGTAAGCATCTCACAAAACTAGGTCGGGCGTTTCGAGTACAGGTTAGATCCGTAGTGTCCTCCCGTCTCCCCCCGTCCGCAGAGATGTCCTCGTCCGCTCAAAACGAGATCGTCGCGTGCCACCTCGGCCGCGTGTCGTACGGGCGGGCGCGGGCCCTGCAGGAGCGGGTGCAGGAGCACCTCATTGCGGCGAAGCGGGCCGAGCCGCCGGAGACCGTTCCCCACGTGCTGCTTCTGCTGGAGCATCCCCCCGTCTACACCCTCGGCAAGAGCGGCGACGCGGCGAACCTGCTCGTGTCGGAGGAACGGCTGGAAGAGGTTGGGGCCGCCTTTCACCGCATCGGACGGGGGGGCGACGTCACCTTCCACGGCCCCGGCCAGCTGGTGGGCTATCCGCTGTTTGACCTTGACCGGTTCTTTACCGACCTGGGCCGGTACCTGCGCACGCTCGAGGAGGTGATCATCCGCACCTGTGCCGACTACGGCGTGACCGGCACGCGGGTGGACGGGCGCACTGGGGTGTGGGTCGGGCCCGACGAGCGGGGCCTGGAACGCAAAATCTGCGCGATGGGCGTGCGCTGCAGCCGGTGGGTTACCATGCACGGCTTCGCGCTCAACGTGACCACCGACCTCGACTACTTCGACCACATCGTGCCCTGTGGCATTGACGACCGTGGCGTTACGTCGCTGGCGGAGGAGACCGACGCGCCGGGGACCGTGGACGACGTGTGCGGGCCGGTCACGGAGCACGTGGCCGACCTGTTCGAGGCGGAGGTGACGACGCGCCACGGCGACGATGCCCGCTCGTTTCTGAGGGGGGTCACGGGAGGACGCGTCGAGGCGCCCGGGCGGTAGCGGTCGTCACTGCAGGGAACCTGTCCGACGCCCCCTGTTCGCGTGGCCGGTCCCATTCCCGCAACTGCGACCGAAGCGGCCCTCATTCTGGCGGGGACGCCTCTTGGCGCTCAGCTATGGCGTCCACGTCTACGGGCGGCAGATCGTGGTACCAGTCGTGGTGGGGCGACCAGGCGTGGCACTCGTGGCACTGCGTCTCGCGCCACACCGTGCCGCACTCCGGGCACTGGCCCTGCGTGTCGAACGTGTGCCAGGAGTGTCCGCACTCACAGGTCCACCGGGCGCCGGAGGGGGGCTCCCACTCGCATTTGGGGCAGTAGATTTCCATACGAAAACGAGATCTTGGACACCGAAAACGCGTAGGCTACACCTCCTACAGATCCCTGTCGAGTGCTGTTCACGGAAGGTTAATCCCTCGAATCGTTTTTAGCCTTGACTAACAAAATAATTAGCAATATCAATTATGTGCGCTAGTCAGTTGTAAATCATTGCCAGTGCAATGCAGTTCGTTCGACGGATCGTCCTTTTGAGTCTCCTTCTCGCGGGGGTGTCGGGGGCCGCGCATGCCCAGGCCGTTCTGTACGGGCGCGTGACCGACAACGCCGGCGAGCCAATTCCCAGCGCAAACCTCTACGTAGAGGAGACAGAGCAGGGCATCGCCACCCAGGACGACGGCACCTACCGGCTCTCGTCCCTCTCGGCGGGCACGCACACGATTGTGGTCTCCGCCGTCGGCTTTCAGGCGGTGGAGGAGCAGGTGAACCTGGAAGCAGGCGAGGAGCGGGAATGGGACGTGTCGCTCGAGCCGACGGTGCTCCGGGGCGAGGAGGTCGTCGTGACCGGCACGATGCGCGAGACGTACGTGAAGGACTCGCCGGTGAAGGTGCAGTCCGTCTCTTCGGAGCGCCTACAACGCGGGTCGGTCACCTCCAACATCATGGACGTGATCGGGAACGTCAGTGGACTTTCGACGCAGCTCAACTGCGGCGTCTGCGGCACCAACGCCATTCGCATCAACGGCGTGGAGGGACCGGACACCGCCGTCCTCATCGACGGGATGCCCATTCAGGGCGCGCTCGCCTCGGTCTACGGCCTCAACGGCATCAGCCCGTCGATCATCGACCGCGTGGAGGTCATCAAGGGGCCGCAGTCCACGCTCTACGGCACGGATGCGCTCGGCGGCGTGGTCAACATCATCACCAAAGACCCGGCGAACACACCGACCCTCTCGGCGGACGTGTACGGGCGCTCCACGCAGGAATTCAACGCCGACGTGGCCGCCTCGGCGAAGGGGGATCGCGTGAAGGGCTTCGTCAGCGGCAACGTGCTGCGCATGGAGAACTTCTTCGACGAAAACGGCGACAACTTCGCCGACCAGGTGATGCGCTCTCGCGCCGCGCTCTTCGGGAAGGGCACGGTCGAAAACGCTGACGGCGGAAAGATCCTCAGCGTGGCTGGGAAGGGCTACTACGAAGACCGCACCGGCGGCCTGCCCGGATTCAGTGACGACATCCGCGGCTCCGACGAGATCTACGGGGAGTCGATCTACACGACGCGCGGAGAGCTTTTGGCGGAATTTCGCCCGCCGGGGGTCGAGCAGCTTCGCTTCAAGGGCGCGACGACGTACCACGACCAAGACAGCTTCTATGGGGGCACCGGCTACAAGGCGACCCAGACCAATTCCTTCTTGCAGAGCACGTGGAACCAGCAACTTACCGACGCGGTGCGGCTCCTCGGTGGCGGCACGCTGCGCTACCAGACCTACGACGACGACTCGCCGGTCACCAGCGGTGGAGCCAAAAAGCGCTTTATCCCCGGCGTCTTCGCGCAGGCGAAGTGGTTGCCCGGTGCCCTGACGCTGCTGGGCGGGCTACGCGTGGACTACCACGACGAGTCCGGCTTCGTCTCGGCCCCGCGCCTCGCGGCGAAATACGACGCGAGCGATCGCACGACCCTTCGTGCGAGCGTTGGCACAGGCTTTCGCTTCGTGAACGTCTTCACCGAGGACCACCAGTCGCTCACCGGAACGAGCGAGGTCGTCTTCGCCGACGACCTCGACCCGGAGCGCTCCCGCAGCCTCACCGCCAACCTCGAGCACATCCTGCCGCTGGGCGGCAACCCGATGACGCTCTCGCTCGACGGCTTCTATACGCGCTTCGCCAACAAGATCGAGCCGGCGTACGAGATTAACAACAACGCACCGAACCGGGTCATCTACGCCAACAACGACAGCGAGGCCACCACGCGCGGCTTCACGGCGGGTTTGGAGCAGAACTTCACGGCGATTCCGCTGAGCTACGACGCGAGCTTCACGTTCATCGACGCCTTCATCGAAGACGACGAAGGGACGCGCGCCCTCGACTACTCGCCGGATTTCCTCGGCAATCTCGGGGCGACCTACCAGCTGCGCGACCTCGGGCTTGAGCTCGACTACTCGGCCAACCTCGTCGGCCCGAAGCGGATGCCCGACCTCTACGTTGAGGGCTACGGGCGTGACCGCGAGTCGCCGACCTTCTCCACGCACGACCTCAAGCTCACCAAGTCGTTCTTGGACGTGAACAGCCCGAGCGGCGTGGGCGTCGACGCCTACCTCTCCGTGGAGAACGTCTTCGACACCACGCAGCCGACCCCGCTGGTGGGCGATCCCTACGATGCGGAGGAGGGCTTCGAGACGATCTACACGTGGGGCCCGATCGTGGGCCGCACGTTCTCGCTCGGCGTGCGCATGAACCTTCGTTGAGCGCGTGGGAGCATGGGTGTGAGAGCGTTCTGTCAGCAAACGAGCAATGCGCTATGAATGAGAACAGCCCTCGGCAACTCGCGGGGCGGGCCGCGCTTCTCGCGCTGGTGTTCCTGATGGTTGTGGCACCGGCGACGTGGGCGCAGGATAGCGCCGAGGACCTCGACTGGCGCCCCTTCGAGGAGGCGCTGGCGACGGCCCAAAAGCAGGAAAAGCCGGTACTGGTGGACGTGTGGGCGCCGTGGTGTGGGTGGTGCCACCGCATGAAAAACGAGATCTACCCGGCGTTCCGAGAAGAGCTGGGCGGACGCCTCGTGCTGACGCGGCTCAACCGCGACGACAACGACGATCACGTGCGCTATCGCGGCGAGCAGTTCACGCCGCTGCGGTTGGCGCAGAAGCTGGGCGTGGCGGGCGTGCCGGCAGTCGTCTTCCTCGCGCCGAATGGGCAGAAGCTGTTCCGCACCGCCGGTTTTCTCAAAGAGAGGGAGCTGCGGCCCGCCGTCGAGTACGTCGGCAGTGGTGCCTACCGGCGGCAGTCCTATGAAGCGTTCCGCAAGCAACGCAGCGGCGGGCGGTAGCGGCAGGTGGGCGGTCCTCTCCCCCGAAAGGACGAGTCCCCACTGCGTTAGATTCTGAAAAGACTCCACTCCTCATGCCCAGTCCGGATGCACAGTTCAGGGTAGTGCAATCCAGTAGCGCAATCAAAGATCGCGCTACGATGCATGTCATGCTTTGGAATGAAGCTACTGGATTTCACCCACCAGAAAGAAAACGAGATGAGCGGCGAAAACAACACAGGCGGTGCGCTCATGCCTGGCGGACGACTTCCTGCTCACACGCCTCAATCGAGACGACATCGAGATCACCTCCCGGTATCGGGGACGTCGCATAACCCCGCGAATTGACCTCCACGTTTTCGTGCGGACGGGGCGCCGACGACAGTAGTTTTATCACTGCAGGTCGAATGCCTGTTGCACCTCTCGGGCTACGACGAGCCGGCGCCGATCCGGGTCCTGCTCGCCTACCTCTCGACGCGTGCGTACCGCGAGGTCCCGTACGAGGCGTTCCGGGCCGATCCAGCGGGGTGTGGACGTGCGTCGGGCATGAGAACGTTGCCTGATTGACATGCTCGCCTGGGGAGGATACCCTACACGCAGACGGCAGTCCTGCCGTCTTGCACTTGTCTCTGTATTCGTCCTGATTTTCTATGCCCGACTTCGACCCCGACAACTTCACCACCCGCCTTCTCGCCGAGTCGCTGTTCTACGACATTGAGTACGGCCTCGTGGGAAGCGTAAGCCTCATCGACGCCGAGGCGGAGCGAGAGCTCTACCTTGCCTCCTTCATGCCGGACGACGGGACGTACCTCGTGGAGGCGGCGACGGCGTGGGAGGACGAGCCAACACTGGACGAGGACACGGACGTGGCCTACGCCCTCGCCGTGGACAGCGACGTGCACGGGCGCTACGAGGTCCCGGAGGCCGCGGCGCAGTCGCTTCTGGAGCTGGCCCGCGGGCACGACCTCCTGCCGAGCGTCACCGTACTGTTTGAGGACGAGGCGCTGTGACAACAAGCGGGCGCCGGGGGCGGGGCGCCGGCCGCTATCCCCCAGTGAACGCCGCCCATGCCAGTAGGGCCCAGCCCGCGATGAAGGCCACGCCCCCGAGTGGGGTGATCGCGCCGAGCCAGCCCGTGTCGCTCAGGACGAGCACGTACAGGCTGCCCGAAAAGATCACGATGCCGGCGACGAAGCAGTAGCCGGCCCAGTGCAGGGACGGCCCCCAGCCCTGCGCGGCGGCCCAGCCCACGACGAGCAGCGCCAGCGCGTGGTACATCTGATACGCCACCCCGGTGCGAAACGTCTCCACCCGCCCCGGCGAGACGCGCCCCTCCAGCCCGTGCGCCCCGAACGCGCCGAGGGCCACTCCGAGAAGCGCCGCAATCGCACCGAGTCCAACAAACAGGCGGGGCATTGTCGAGCGGGGAGTCACAGGGAAACAGGTTACGCCGGGTCTGAAGACTGCTGCAGGCGGTCCTGCAGGAGGTCAAGGTCCGAGGCGTCGCCGTCCTCGGGCACGATCTCCGAATCGGCCTCCCCCCAGAGGCGGTCGATGCGGTAGTGCTCCCGCTTGTCGGGCAGGAAGACGTGCGCGACGACATCTACGTAGTCGAGCACGACCCACTGGAGGTGATCCGTGCCTTCCCGCTTCCAGGGTTCCTCCCCGCAGGTCTCCTGCACATGATCCGCGATGCCGTTGGCGATGGCCTTCACCTGGAGGTCCGACTCGCCGGTGCCGAGAACGAAGAAATCAGCCATGCTACTCACCTCCCGCAGATCGATGACACTGATGTTCATGGCCCGCTTGTCGGCCATGGCATCTGCGACCCGCGCGGCAAGCACCGGACTGGGGTTCTCGGGGGTTCGGCGGAGGGAAGGCTCTGTGGAGGAGGTCTGGTCGGGGGAAGCCATATGGGCTAAGACATTGGTGCGGGGGGTCGTGAGGGAATACGAAGGCGCGCCGAATGCAGGCTAGGGAGCCTCCTGAAACGGGCGGAGCCGTGCGTAGTCGCGGCCGAGAATCACGGAGGCGTCGAGATAGTACTCTGGTTTGATGTTCTGACGCACCCGGGAGAACGGAATCCCAAGCGCCTCCGCCACGTTTCGTGCGGCCTCGGGGTTGCCGGCCCGGTCGATCACGACCGAGTGGGCCTGGTCGAACGACGAGTGGTTGCCCACGTCGACCACGTCAAAGCCGCGGTCGCGGAGGTACTGTGTGGTGCGCTCGGCGAGGCGATCGACCCCGGCGCCGTTGCGCACCTCCACCTGGATGATCCGGCTCACCAGCTGCGAGGTATCGGAGGGGGGGCGCTTCGGGCTCGGGCCCGTGAAGACGGTCCGACTCGCGAAGGCGTACAACAGAACGGCCGCGCCCAGTCCAGCCGCTACGAGCGCAGCGTTTAGCAGTCCATTGGTGAAGCGGGAGGACCATTGGGCCATGGGCGCCGGGGCAACCAGGCCGATCCGGCAGGGGGCCTACGTGCAGGCCGCCGTGCTTCCCGATCGGCACCGAGAAGAAAGGACAACTCAGTTCGGCAGCAAGGGGGCGGTGGAGGCGAAGGTGCCCCGACGATGCCGATACCCGTACGGGCTCGCGTACCGCCCACGAGGGCTCTGCCGCACCTGGAAATGAATTTTCATGTTGTCGGTCGGGGTGTAGGCCACCTCCGCGTTGCGGAGAACCACCCGCGCCTCCTGATTCCCAAACGCGTTGTTGCTGGCGAGCGGGTGGGATACGCCCACGTCGACCCGGGCGGCCAGGTCGGAGTTGAACTGCCACATCATGGAGTTGGTGTACATGCCCACCGAGGACGTACTGCCCCCGAACGAGGAGAACGACATCTGGTAGCTGTGGCTCATCCGAAAGTCCTCGGCCCCGAACAGATTGCCGAGGGCATCGGTCGCGTCCGAGCCGGTATCGTACAGCTGGGTGACGACCGAAGAGTTTTGCTGAGCCGTTTCCCGGAGCTGAGCGTGCGCCGGGGCGGTGGCGCTCAGTACGAACACGAGACACAAGAGGGGCAGAACCGTGCGCATGAGAACCTCGTCCGTCGGTGTGGAGGGGGGCGGAGTGAAGTTTATCAATACCCGTGTGTAGTACCTTAGGGCAGCCGGTTTGTTCGCGCTTCATTCCGGGAGGGGATCCAGGCCCAGAACGGTTCGTGCGAAAGAGGCAGTTCCAAGCCCTGGTCCATCCGGCATCGAACCCGATTCCCAAACGGCACCATGCTCGTGCTCGGCATTGAATCGTCGTGTGACGACACCGCCGCGGCCGTATGGGACGACGGCACGGTGCGGTCGAACGTCGTGTCCTCGCAGGCGGACCTCCACGAGGAGTACGGCGGTGTGGTGCCGGAGCTGGCCTCCCGCAACCACCAGCGGCTCATCGTGCCCGTCGTGCAACGGGCCCTTGCCGAGGCGGATGTGGACGCCCGTGCACTCGATGCCATTGCGGGCACCTACGGGCCGGGACTGCCGGGCTCCCTGCTCGTGGGGCTCAGCTTCGCGAAGGCGCTCGCGCAGGGGCTCGACGTGCACCTGATCGGGGTGAACCACCTGGAGGGACACGTCTACTCCGTCGACCTGGGGCCGGCGCGGCCGGCCCGCCCGTTCCTGTGTCTGATCGTGTCCGGCGGCCACACCGAACTCGTGCACATCGGCGATGATTTTCAGCATGGCGTGCTCGGGCGCACCCGCGACGACGCGGCGGGCGAGGCATTCGACAAAATAGCGCAGCTGTTCGGGCTGGGGTACCCTGGGGGCCCCGACATTGATCGTCACGCCGAGTCCGGAGCCCCAACCTTCCACGACTTTCCCCGGAGCCGGCTCGACGACTTCGACTTCTCGTTCAGCGGCCTGAAGACCTCGGTCCTCTACTACCTCCGCGACCGGTCCGACGCCGAGCGCGAGCGCCTGCTCGACGAGCACCTCGATGACCTGTGCGCGTCGGTGCGGGCGGCGGTGGTGGACGTGCTCGTGGATGCGGTGCGGCGGGCCGTCGAGGCGACGGGGGTTGGGCACGTGGCCGTGGTGGGGGGCGTGGCGGCCAACTCCGCGCTGCGGCGGCGAATGAAGGCCCTCGGGCGCGACGAGGGCGTTGACGTATCGGTGCCCGACCTGGCGTACTGCATGGACAACGCCGCCATGATCGCGCAGGCCGGGGCTCGGCGCCTCGCGGCCGGCCATGCGAGCCCGCCGACGCTGGACGTGCACCCGAGCCTCCAGCTGTAGCATGGGGGGCTCGTTGGGCCCGAAACGAGGCGACGGAGGGGAGAGTATCTCTGGCCTGCCGTTCCTGTCCCGGACGGCGGATCCTCACTTGGTCTGTCCTCTCCCCACTGTTTTCGGTCCGTGTACGCTCGAAGCCGCCTCGGGGTCGTCGTTGCAATCCTTTTTGTTGGGGGGCTCGTCGCCGGTGTGGGGGGCGCGTTGGTCTTCGGGCCCAACACGGGCGGGTACGATGCGCCCCGCAGCGTGTACATCGCGCGCGGGGCGACGCTCGACACGGCCATCGATTCGTTGGCGCAGGCCGACGTGCTCGTCGTGCCGGCCGCGTTCCGGCTCGTGGCGCGGGCGACTGGGTGGGGGCAGCAGATCAAGTCGGGGCACTACCGCATTGCTTCCCGCCGTTCCAACTACGCCCTGCTCGACAAGCTGCGGCGGGGCCTGCAGGACCCGGTGCGCCTTACACTCCCGCCGGGCGTGCAGCCCGGCGCCCTCACGTCGGTCCTGGGCCGGCGGCTCGAACGGGACGCCGACGCATTCCGCGCGGCCCTTCGCGACACGAGCCTTGCCGAGGCGCTCGACAGCACCCCCGCGCGGTTGTTCGGGTACATGCTCCCCGAGACGTACGAGTTCTACTGGCAGACGCCCCCCGAGGCCGTCGTTCGGCGCCTCAAACAGGGATTCGATCGCTTCTACGAACGCGAGCTTGCCGCCGGGGCCGACAGCCTCGGGCTCACGAAGCGGGAGGTCGTCACGCTTGCCTCGATTGTGGAGTGGGAGGCCCTCGTCGACGCCGAAAAGCCGGCGATTGCCGGGGTGTACCTAAATCGCCTCACTCGCGGGTGGCCCCTCCAGGCGGACCCGACCATCCAGTACGTCCTGCTCGACACGAAGGGGACCCGCGTAACCCGGGTCCTCTACGAGCACCTCGAGATCGACCACCCGTACAACACCTACCAGAATCAGGGCCTGCCGCCCGGGCCCATCACGAACCCGTCCCCCTCCAGCCTGCGGGCCGCGGCTCGTCCTGAGCGGCACGAGTACCTTTACTTCGCGGCCGACGGGACCGGCGGGCACACCTTCAGCCGCACGCTCCGGGAGCACAACCGCGCGGCAGAGAAGTACCAGCAGATGCTCGACGAGCGTCGCTCAGATGGCAGGCCCTAGGGCGGTATGTGCTACCAGTGGACGGGTCCGCTCAGAACGAGTAGCGAAGGCCCACCCGAATCTGGTTCCGGACGACATCCTCGTCGATGACCGGAACGTCAATCGGTTCGGACTCGCTGGGGGGCGTCACGCTTGCGTAGGGGAGAAACTGATCCGTCGAGCGCTCCTGCATCCAGGCGGCATTCAGGGAAAGGCGCTCGCTCAACTGGACGCCACCCCCTGCCGACAGAAACAAGCGCGAGCGATCGGTCTCTTCGCCACCGGCCAGGGTGAAGTCAAACCCACGAGCCCCCGGGCGGTACGCGATCCCGGTCCGTAGAGAGAGGCCGTTTTCCGAACGGTATTCGATGCCGCCCCGCCAGTTCACCACATAGTCGTACTCCTCGAGAGTCTCGTTGGTCACGTCGAACTCCGTCTCGTCGGCATCGAGACGTGTCTGGGACCAGTCCACGAACTCCACGTCGGCCGAAATGAGGAACGGGTCGCGCGTGTAGCTCACGCCGGTGCTGAGGCGCCACGGGGTTTGCAACTGGTACTGAAATTCCCCGCGGGCGGCGTCTTCGTCGGGGTCGTCACCGTAGGCCAGCGATCCGTTCCCAAACTCGGTGCGGATCAACGCGTCCGTGAACGTCTCGTCAATGGAGTACCAGGTGGGCGTCTCCACCGTGAATCCGATCCGGACGTTCTCGACCGTACGGGCCGAGAGGCCGAGGCGAAGGTTGAAGCCCGTCAGGTCGGAGGTGAATCGCTCCCGGAAGAACATGCTCCGGAAGCCCTCAAGTAGCCGGTCGCCCACGACGACGGAGTACCCGTCGTTAGAGCCAGGGCGGGTCGCCGTTTCCGTCAACTCGTTCTCGAAAACGTACGTACCGTACGAAATATTGGCGGCTCCTCCAATCATTACGTCCGGCGCGACCTCGATGGCGCCGGCGAAGCTGAATTCGTTCATGGAGCCCCCCCGCGTTACTGCACCGTCTTGTTGGATGCTTTGGCCCGGGGCGACGGCCTGAAGGAATGGATACTGGTCGTTCTGAAATCGAGAATTGAAAAATTCAACGGCTCCTGCCTGAAAGGCGACGAAGGGGACGATGGGAACGACATCGATGTTGACGGTGCCGTTGTCCTCCGAGACGTCGAACTCCTCCCCGAACGGCAAAAATGTGTCCGTAATCGAGCTGGAGGAATTTTTACCGCTGTATGTCAACTCGCGGTCGAACGCAGACGTCCGGTTGAAGCCGAGCGCAAAGACGAGCGATCCTCGTTCCGTATCCACGTTGTAGATGCCCGTGAGGTGGCCGAGCCGGGCGGTCGCGTTGTCGCCGGTATTCTGGGAGGCAGGCCCGTCGACGAAGATCTGGTAGGTGGATTCATCTCGACTAAGCAGTCCACTGAGGCTCCCGCTGATCTCCGACGCCTGGTAGTACCCGAGGCCCGCCGGGTTGGTGTAGAGGGCACTCGGGTCGGCCCATCCCCCCACGCCGCCGGCGCCGCTCATCCCGGTCGCACGTGTCCCGACCGCCGGAAACCGATTGGAAAAGCGGTACGCATCATCCGCTGTCTGTGCGGCAGCGATGGCGGGAAAAACCCCGATGAGGCCAACCAGGAGGAGCAGAAAGCAAAACGACCGCGTCGACATAGATCGGGTGTTGCTGTATGACAGAGCGGGTCTGAGGGCCGAGCAGCCGGGACGGGACCGCCGTCCCGGCTGCGGGGTGGACTACCGGTCGTCCTCGTCACTCCGGCTGCTCCGGCTTGATCCCTCACGATCCGAGCGTGATGACCGCGGCTCCCGAGAGGCCGAAGACGAGCGATCCGAGCGCGACGATTCGGCGCGAGAGGACGACTGTGGCGACCGAGAGGTTGACCGCGACCGGGAGCGGTTCACGGACTGGGAGCGCTCAAACGAGAACGGATCGGCCCGGTCGGAGAAGCCGACGGTCTCGGACTCAGGGGGACCCCAGTTCAGCGTGCGATGGGGCCGCCGTCGCTCCCGCCGGAGGCGTCTCCGCTTTTGCTCGTAGCGGTCGGTGTCAAGGCGATCTGGGGTGTAGCGGTCCAGGAGCAGTCGTCTTTCTCCGTCCTCGCCGGAGCGGGAGCCGCGGCTCGATCGGGAGCCGTCGCGGTCCGCCTGCCGGCCCGACCGGGCGCGCCTGTTGCCTGAGTCTGAGGACCGCCGCCGTGCCTGCCGGCGGGCGTCTCGGTTCGAGGAACGGCTGGATCGCCGTGCCCCCGCGTCGTCGGCCCGCCGGCTTCGCCGAGCGTCACGCGAGCGGCTTCGAGAAGACCGCCCCCGAACCGTACGGCCCCGGTCTATGGTGCGGCGGCCAATGCGTCCGCTCGACGACCGGGCCCGGTCGCTTCGTGCTCGTGCCGGCCGCGCGCGCCGTCCTCGTTCGGTGCGGCTCGACCGTGCGCGACGTGCCTCACGCCGGTCCGACGGGCGGCGACCAATGCGGCCGTCGGACCGAGCCTGGCGGGCGGCGACCGCCCGGTCGTTGTTCCGAGACCGTGTGCCGCGCTGGTCGGCGCCCGAGGCGCTTCGTCCGATGGTTCCTCCCCGCGGGCGGTAGGCTCGGCCCCCGGTTGCCTCCTCCGACGTTTCTGCGGGATACAGGCTGCCGTAGCTCAGCCCGTAGGCGGGCCCGAAAGAGGAGAAGGCGCCGTATCGGTACCCGTACAGAGGGCGCCCGAACGGGTCGAGATAAAAGGACCGGTAGTACCGCGGCCGGATGGAACCGTACGGCGATCCAAAACGGAAGGAGAACGAAAACGAGGAGCCGTACGGATGGTGGAAAAAGGGGTCGTGAAAGAAGGGGTCGTGAAGGAAGGGATCATAGTGCAGGCGGCTGTACGTCACGCCCCGGTCATAAAAATGGTAGTTGTATTCGTACCGCTTGGTCCTTTGCGCCTCAGTCTGCCGACGGGCCCCCTGGCGGTCTTCGCGCCGGTACTCGTCGGCGTACTGCTGCGTGCGCGTCTGTGTCTGCTCGGCGCGCGGCTGCCGATCCGGCGCGTCCACCGTCTTCAGTTGGGTGTAACAGCCCGTGAGGCCAACGCCCAGAACGCCGAGGATGAGAAGAACGCCTACGTGGCGCGGTGTGGAGGCGTAGCGCGGTGTGGGGGGGCGAGACCAATCAACGTATGCCATAGTGGGACACCTTCAGCCGCAGGTGGTTGTTAAAACGTTTGGGAACGATAACACGTCGCAGAACGCCAAAAGTTGCAGCGGGGACGCCGGATTGCTTGTCTCGTCACGCGGAGGCACGAGATCCCAGAACTTTTGGTTGGGGGCTTCGCCCTGTATAGTCGTAGAGACCGACTCGAAAGTAACACAACCGGTCGGGAGGGGCCGTGACCGCGAGGGAGAGCGGGTTCTACGAGCGTTGCCCCGACCCCCGGCCCAAAATGCGATCGCCGTGAACACCGCCCCGGCCCGTTGATATCTGCGGAGCGGCATTCCTATATTCAAATCCATAATCCCGACACTCAAAGCGGCGGCCGACGTGCGTCGCCTCAAGTGTCCGCCGCTCGTTTTTCACCGGTCCTCAACGCCCCGACGACATGGCAGACGCAGTCACGCCCCGTGATGAAGACTACTCGCAGTGGTACCAGGACGTCGTGCGCAACGGCCAGCTGGCCGAAAACTCCCCCGCCCGCGGGTGCATGATCATCAAGCCCAACGGCATGGCCCTCTGGGAGAACATGCGCGATGAGCTCGACCAGATGTTTAAGGACACGGGCCACCAGAACTACTACTTCCCGCTCTTCATCCCGGAGCGCTACATGGAGCGGGAGGCGGAGCACGTGGAGGGCTTCGCGAAGGAGTGCGCCGTGGTGACCCACTCCCGCCTCACGCAGGACGAGGAAGGCGACCTGATTCCCGACCCGGAGTCGGAGCTGGGCGAGAACTACATCGTGCGCCCCACCTCCGAGACGATCATCTGGGACACGTACGCGAAGTGGATCCAGTCGTACCGCGACCTGCCGCTGCTCTACAACCAGTGGGCCAACGTCGTCCGGTGGGAGATGCGGCCGCGCCTCTTCCTGCGCACCGCCGAGTTTCTGTGGCAGGAGGGGCACACCGCCCACGCCACGGAGACAGGGGCGATCGAGGAGGCCGAGCGGATGCTCGACGTGTACACCACGTTCGCCGAGGAGCATATGGCGATGCCGGTGCTCCAGGGGCGGAAGACGGAGAGCGAGCGCTTTCCGGGGGCGGTGGACACCTACTGCATCGAGGCGATGATGCAGGACGGGAAGGCGCTGCAGGCCGGCACGAGCCACTTTCTGGGCCAGAACTTCGCCAAGGCGTTCGACTGCACCTTCACCAACGAGAACAACGAGGAGGAGCACGTGTGGGCCACCTCGTGGGGCGTGTCGACCCGCCTGATCGGCGGCCTCATCATGACCCACTCCGACGACCAGGGCCTGGTCTTGCCCCCCAAGCTGGCGCCGCACCAGGTCGTGATCGTGCCCCTCTTCTTCGACGACGACCAGGAGGGGCCGGTGATGGAGACGTGCGAGCAGCTGCAGGAACGGCTGGAGGGTCAGGGCCTCCGCGTGAAGATGGATCAGAACCACACGCAGAGCCCGGGCTGGCGCTTCAGCGAGCACGAGCTGCGCGGCGTGCCGCTCCGCCTCGCCATCGGGCCGCGCGACCTGGAGAACGACAACGTGGAGATGGCCCGCCGCGACACGCAGGAGAAGGAGGTGGTGCCACAGGACGGCATCGCGGAGCGGGTGGCCGACACGCTCGACGACATCCAACAGTCCCTCTACGACCGGGCGCAGGAGCGGCAGCAGGACAACACCCGCGTCGTCGAGGACTACGACGCGTTCCGCGAGGTCATCGGGCGGGGCGGCTTCGCCTGGGCCCACTGGGACGGCACGCCGGAGACCGAAGCACGGATTCAGGAGGAGACCTCCGCGACCATCCGCCTCATCCCCTTCGACCGTGAGGACCACGAGGAGGGAGAAGACATGCTGACGGGCAAGCCGTCCGAGGGCCGCGTGCTTTTCGCGCAGGCGTACTGACCGCGCACTGCGCGGAACGCGCATCGTGTGATGGGAGGCACCGAGACGAGACGCACAACACGAAGCGCGTGGGACCCAGCTGTAACACTCGCAGGCGTCACGCGTGAATGAAAACAGTCCCCTAGGTTCACGCATGCGTCCCGCTCGACTCCCATGAGCGCTCCACCACTCGGCTCTGAGTCCGGCCGCCCCGAGGACGATCCCCTGGGAGGTCCCGGCGACGAGGGCCCGTCCGGGCAGGGCGCATCCGGGCAGGCCGCGCCGGATCCGGACGAGGCCCGGGCCGCGGCCGAAGACGCCTTGGCGCAGATCGAGGCGATGGCCGACCTCGACGAGGAGCCGGTCGTGGAGGCGGAAGATTCCCAGGAGCCCCCGTCCTCCGAGTCGGCGTCCCCCCCGACCGACTCGGGCACATCTCCCTCGTCCGGGGCCCCTGAGGACCAGTGTGAGAACTGCGGTGCACTCCTGGACGGGCCGTACTGTTCGCAGTGTGGGCAGAAGGCCGCCGAGCGGGTCGTGCCCCTCTGGCACATGCTCAATGAGGCGCTGGAGGCCGTCATTGAGCTCGACATGCGGGTGCTCTGGACCCTGCCCAAATTCCTGTTCCTGCCCGGCCGGCTCACGAAGGAGTACATCAACGGGCGGCGCAAGCGCTACATCCGCCCCTTCCGGCTGTACCTATTTACCACGTTCGTCCTGTTTACCGTGCTCGCCTTCACCGCCGGGGGCGGGCTGCAGGTGCCCTTCAATCCGCAGATGTCGCCCGCCCCGACGGACACGACGGTCCAGACGGGAATGGGGAGGGCCGAGATGGACACGACCGCAGTGGCCTCGGCGCCCTGGTTCTTTGGCAGTCCCGAGCAGCGCGAGCGGTGGGCGCGGTCGTTTCGGCAAAATCCGGGCACGGTGGATGTGCTGTTTGGGGGGGCGGAGACCCAGGCGCGTCTTGAGCCGCTCCTCCGAGCAAAGGTGGCCGAGGCCATCCGGACCCCCCGAGACCTGATCGGGGGCATGATTGATCGGGGGCCCTACGTCATGTTCCTGATGCTGCCCGTCTTCGCCTTTCTCCTCAAGCTGCTCTACATCCGGCGGGGGCGTCTTTACGTGGAGCACCTCATCTTCAGTCTCCACCTGCACGCGTTCGCCTTTTTCGCCTTCACCGTCGGCATCCTTCTTGGCGCGGTGGAGGCCCCGTGGGGCCAGACCGCCGCGACCTGGGTGGAGCTAGCGCCCCTTCTGTACCTCGTCGTCGCGATGGGGCACGTCTACGAGCAAGGACTCATCAAGTCGACGATCAAGGCGTTCCTCCTGCTGCTCGTGTATTCGATTATGCTGCTGATTGGGTTCATTCTGCTCGCCCTCGCGGCCGTGGTGTTAATGTAGCGCCCCGGCCGTCCGGAATCCCGCCAATGCCGGCCCATGTCGCCCCCCAACCCGCTTCTCAATCTCACTGCCTCCCCAACCGATGCGCCCGGCGGGGTTGGCCTGTGGGCGGCGAGAGCCGTGAGCTACGTGGTGAGCCCCCTCGCTCTGCCCCCGCTGGTATACGGACTGGTGCTGGCCCACGTGGGGGCGTCGTGGGCCGATGTCGCGTGGGGGGCGGGGATTGGGCTCGTGTTTTTGTCCATGGTGCCGCTCGTGTACGTGGGCGGGATGCGGCTGCAGGGGCGGGTTGCGTCGCTGGAGATCCGGGACCGGACGAAGCGCACCGAGCCGCTTCTCGTGGCGCTGGGGGCCAACGGGGCGGCGCTGGCCGTGGTGCTCGGGATCGACGTCGCGGGGCGGGGGCTGCTGGCGGCGCTGGTGGCGTGCCACGCCCTCAACACGTCCCTTCTCGTTCTCATTACCACCCGCTGGAAAATTTCGGTGCACTGCGCGTCGGTGGCCGGGGCGGTGTCGACCCTCGCGTTTGTACAGGGGCATGTGCCCGGGCGGGTCCTCGATGCGGGCCCTACAGAAGCCGCCGTGCTGGCCGGCGGGGCGGGCCTGGCGGGGCTCGTGTTCTGGGCGCGTGTGCGGAGCCGGGCCCACACCCCCGCCCAAGCCGCGGCGGGAACGGGACTGGGGCTCGTGGCGCCCTACCTGGAGCTGGTCGCCTTGTCGGGCGCGATCGGGGGGTGAGCGGCGACGCGCGGGAGTTGGATCACACCGTATTGTTTCGTTTCTTAACAAACGTGCCCGCTGGCCCCCTCGCTGTTTCGTATCATCGTTTTCCTACGCCCTCTGACGGACCGATACGGCACGCCCTGGCTCACCGACCGCACTCTCGCCCATGCGTCTGTACCGTGTTTTCGCCCTTGCGGCCTGTTGTTGGCTCCTGGGGGCCGCGTCTGCTCACGCCCAGACCTGGGGCACCGTTACGGGCACCGTTACGGACTCGGCGCAAGGGGCGCCCCTGCCGGGCGTAACGGTCCTGGTGGAGGGCACCGACTTCGGCACGGCCACCAGTGCCGACGGCCGCTACCGCCTGGAGCTTCCCACAGGCCGCTACACGCTCCGGTTCTCGGCGGTTGGCTTTGCGACGCGCGCCGACTCGGTCACGGTGGCGGAGGGAACGACCCGGCTCGACGCAACCCTGGCCTCCACCGTCCTAAAGATGGACGAGCTGACGGTGACGGACGGGGCCGTCCCCAACCGGCCCGGCGTCTACAAGGTCGACCCGGCCGACGTGCAGAACATGCCCACGCCCTTCAAAGACGGGTTCCGCGCCCTCAAGACCACGCCGGGGGTGGCGACCAACAACGAGCTGACCCAGCAGTATTCGGTGCGCGGCGGGGGGTACAACGAGAACCTCGTCTTCATCAATGGCTTTGAAATTTTCTTCCCCTTCCGGCCCCGGCAGGGGGAGCAGGAGGGGATGGGCCTGTTGAACCCGGCCCTCGCCTCGGACATCACGTTCTACACGGGCGGCTTTCCCCCCAAGTACGGGGGCAAGCTCTCCTCCGCGCTCGACGTGCAGTATGTCCGCCCCGAGAGTGAACCCCTGAGCGGGTCGGTCGACCTCTCCACGCTCGATGCTAGTGCGCACCTTCAGTCGTCGGCCCTGGGGGGCGATCTCGGGTGGGGGGTCGGGATGCGGCGGGCGCAGCCCGGCCGGTTTTTTGGAACGCAGGACCTGAAGGGCGACTACAGCCCCCGCTTCACCGACCTGCAGGGCACGGTGTCCTACCGGTTCTCCGATCGCGTCTCGGTAGAGGCCCTCGGCATCTGGGCCGACAATGCCTTCGACCTGGAGCCGGAGGAACGAACCACCTACTTCGGGGTCATCAGCCTCGATCCGGAGCGGCCCTCCGACTTCAAGGCGCTCCGGGCCAGCCTAAACGGGGCCCGCACGGACGGGTACACCACCACGTTTGGGGGCGTGCGGCTCCACACGGACCTCTCCGACCGGCTTACGCTGGCGCACGATTTTGCCTACTTCGGCACGCGGGAGACCGAGAGCTTCGACATCCAGAGCAACCGACGGGTGTGTCAGGTCAACCCCACGGGGGGGGACAATCCGTCAAACTGCACCAGCGTGCTCCAGGGGGAGTCCACGGTGACCCGGTTTGCCGATAACTCCGTGGAGGTGCGGCGTCGGACCGGGCGGGGGCGCTACGAATGGGACCTCGACCGACAGACGCTGAAGGGCGGCTGGCACCTGCGCGGCCTCCACTTCGACGACAACCTCAATGAGCGGACCACGATCGACGGGCGGGCGGGCAACCGAGACTCTACGCTGGTCGACCGGCTCGACGACAGCGCGACATTCGACGAGCACCAGTTTGGCGCCCACCTCCAAGACGCCGTGGATGTGCTCCCCACCGACGGCCGCCTTACCATCACGGGCGGGGTGCGGGCCGACTACTTCTCGTTCAACGACGAGTGGACGGTCTCCCCTCGCCTGTCGGGCCGCTTCGTGGCCACCGACCGGCTTACCCTCACGGGGGCCTGGGGCATTTATCACCAGAAGCCGACCTACCGGGAGCTCCGGGGCACCCCGACGGACACCGCGTCGATCCGGGGCACGCTGGACCAAAACCGGGACATCCGGTCGCAACGGTCGGTGCAGTACGTATTCGGCGGGGAGTACTTTTTTCCCGATCGGCGGCTGTACCTGCGGGCCGAGGCGTACTACAAAGACCTCGATGACCTGATTTCCTACACCATCGAGGACGTGCGGGTGAACTATTCCGGCGAGAACGACACCTACGGGTACACCTACGGGGTGGACTTTCAGCTTCGGGGCGAACTCGTGCCGGGCCTGGAGAGCTGGTTCAACTACAGCTACCTGGTGTCCCGCGAGCGGTTCACGGACGCGGCGCTGGAGCGGTACGCGGCCCAGGCGCCAACAGGGGGCTCCGACGAGTTTCGGAAAAACCGAACGGGCCTCCTGCCCCGCCCCGCCGATCAGCGCCACACCTTTTCGGCGTTTGTGCAGGACTACGTGCCGGGAGACAAGTCCTGGAAGGTGCACATGCGCCTGCTCTACGGCAGTGGGCTGCCGTACACCCCCACCAGTCCAGGCCCGAAAACCCCGGGCGGGGCCGAGACCCGCGTTCCGGGCGACCGGATGAGCGGACGGCTCCCGGCCTACCGGCGCGTGGACGTGGGGGCGACCAAGCGCATCGAGCTGGTCCAAAACGGGATCGGCGGGCCCGTTCACCTGGAGCTCACGCTCGAAGTGCTCAACCTCTTCGACATGGACAACACCGTCGACTACAGTTGGACGAACAACTTCCAGCGCGTGCCCAAGCGCCTCACGCCCCGCACCCTGAACGCACGCCTCCATCTCACCTTTTAGTCCCGTTTCCCGAAGCGCGTCCGTTTTGTTTTCGCTCCCCGCTCATGGATCGTCCCCTGCTTCCGCCCGACGACATTGAGCCCGTGGCGCGCCGGTTCGACGTGCTCGGCGCACCGGCACGGCTCCGGCTGCTCAGCGCACTGCACGCAACGGGGGAGCAGACGGTCGGCGAACTGGTGGAGGCGACCGGCATCCGGCAGTCCAACGTCAGCAAGCACCTGAGCCTGATGGCGGAGGAGGGGCTGCTGGCGCGGCGGCGCGACGGCGTGCACGTCTACTACGCGCTCGACGACCCCACGCTGGGGGCCCTCTGCATGCTCGTGTCCCGCCGCCTGCGCGAGGAGGACGGGCAGTAGCGCGGCGTGGCCGCTGCGTGGGGGGCAGGCGGGAACTATGCCTCCCCGAACGCCTCCTCGAACCCGGCGTCGGCGGGCGGGAAGTCGACGGCGCGGACCCGCCCGAGGGCCTCTGCGGCCCCGTGCTCCCGCTCCATGCCACTGTCCTCCCACTCGATGGAGAGGGGGCCGTCGTAGCCGATTCGGTTGAGGCGACGAATGATCGCCTCGAAGTCAATCTTGCCGCGGCCGATGGAGCGGAAGTCCCAGTAGCGCTCCTCGTGGCCGAACGGCAGGTGGCCGCCGAAGACGCCCGCGTCCCGCCGCCCGTCGGCCCACCAGACGTCTTTCATGTGGACGTGGTCGATGCGGTCGGCATACCGGTCCAGAAAGGCGAGGTAGTCGGCGCCCTGGTAGCCAAAGTGGCTGGGGTCGTAGTTGAAGCCGAACGCCGAGTGGCCGCCCAAAGCGTCGAGGGTGCGCCGGGCGGTGCTGAGGTCAAACGCAATTTCGGTGGGGTGCACCTCTAGGGCGAACTGTACGCCCGCGTCCGCGAAGGCGTCGAGGATGGGCGTCCACTGCTCGGCAAACGCCTCGTACCCCTCGTCGATCGTCGACTGCGGGGTGGGCGGGAAGGCGTACAGCAGGTGCCAGACGGGGGAGCCGGTGAAGCCGGTCACCACGTCGACCCCGAGCGCGCTCGCCGCCGCGGCGGTGCGCTTCAGCTCCTTGGTGGCGCGCCGCGTTACGCCGTCGGGGTCGCCGTCGCCCCACACGCGCTCCGGCAGCACGTCCTCGTGGCGCTCGTCGACGCGGTCGCTCACGGCCTGGCCCACCAGGTGCTGGCTGAGGGCCCAGACGTCCAGGTCGTGCGCCGTCAGTTGGTCGCGCTTTTTGCGGACGTAGCCGTCTTCGTTAGCGGCCCGTATGGGATCGAAGTGATCGCCCGCACAGGCCAGTTCCAGGCCGTCGTAGCCCCAGCCCGCGGCCTTTTCGGCGAGGGTGCTGAGGGGCATGTCGGCCCACTGTCCGGTGAAGAGGGTGACGGGGCGGTAGGACATCGGGACGATGGGGCCTGATCGAAGAAGGAGGACGATGGGGGCGCCGGGGCGCTACAGCGACCACTCCCCGCGGTAGTCCCGGCGCAGGTACTGCTCCGCCGCCGGCGCGTTGGGAATTTCCATCGAGCGCGGGTCGTACCGCACCGGGGTGCCGGCCTGGAGGGACACCCCCCCCAGAAGGAGCGTCTCCGTCAGCGGGGCCGCGTAGTCGAAGGGACAGGTCGCCTCGGCCCGCCCTTTGCAGGCCTCCACCCAGTTCATCTGATGGCTCGTGCCGACGCGGGGCAGCTGCCGAGGGGCATCGCTGTGCTGGCCCTCCAGGCGCCTGGGGTAGAGGCGCGGGTTCCGGCCGTAGGTGTCGTGCATCAGAATGCCCTCGTCCCCGATCCAGATTGCGCCGCCCCAGGACGGCGGGGGCCCGTCCTCGTCCGCGCCGAGCTCCCGCACCAGCGGCACGTCGTTCGGGAGGGCCTGCGGGCGAGGCGGCAGGAGGCCGCCGTCGTACCAGGTCAGACGGACCGGATCCCGCCCGCCCCGCCCGAACGTGTAGTGGACCGTCTCGGCGGTGGGCCAAGAGACCCGCTCGTCGCCGTCCCGGCCGAAGGCGTTCGAGGAGCCCCACACCTCCGTCGGGGCCCCCAGGTCGAGCGCCCACATCGCGTGGTCGATGAGGTGCGCCCCCATGTCGCCGAGCGCGCCGGTGCCGTAGTCGACCCATCCGCGCCAGTCGAACGGATGGTAGGCCTCGTGGTAGGGCACCTCCGGGGCCGGGCCCAAGAAGAGGTCCCAGTTGACCGCATCGGGGATGGGCATCGATCCTTCTGGGCGAGAGACGCCCTGCGGCCACCAGCGGGCCGGGCGGTCGGTCCAGGCGTGAATCTCCTGCACTGCGCCGATGGCCCCGTCCCACACCCACTCAATCGCGCGACGCCCGTCCGGATGGGTGTGCCCCTGATTGCCCATCTGGGTCACGACGTCCATCGCGTCGGCCGTTTCCATCAGCGTCCGTGCCTCCCGGACGGTTCGGGTCAGCGGCTTCTCGACGTAGACGTGCAGTCCGCGCTTCATCGCCTCCTGCGCGGCGACGGCGTGGAGGTGGTCCGGGGTCGAGATGACGACCCCGTCGATTTCGTCTTCCAGGTCGTCGAACATGCGGCGGTAGTCGGTGTAGCGCTCGGCCTGCTCGTACGCCTCGTGCAGGGCCCCGAGCCCGTCCGCAATGGTGCCGTTGCCGTCGCGCAGTGACTGGTCGACGTGGTCGAAGTCGATGTCGCAGATGGCGACGATGTTCTCGCTCGTCATCGCGTTCATGTTGCTGGTGCCCCGTCCCCCGACGCCGATGCCCGCGATATTGAGGGTGTCGCTCGGGGGCTGGTGGCCGGCGCCGCCCAAAACGGGGCGGGGCACCACACTGAGGCCCGCGGCGGTCAGGGCCGATCCTTTCAAAAACGTACGTCGGTCCATCGTGTCGGCGTTTTTACTGTATCGGTGGCTGTGGCGGAACGGTCGTCGTGGCAAGAGGGGCGCGTTCCCAGAACAGGACCGGCGCTAGAGCTCCTTGATCTTGATGTTGCGGAAGTGGGCCGTCGTTCCGTGGTCCTGAAGGCCAATGTGTCCCTCCCGCGCGTCTCCGAACTCCGGGTGGGTCCGAAACTTGCTGTCGCGAATCATCCGGTACCAGCCGGGGGTCCACGTCTCGTACTCCAGCACCTTCTGGCCGTTGAGCCAGTGCTCAACGTGGCCGCCCTCGGCGACGATCATGACGTCCTGCCACTCGCCGTGGCCGGAGAACGTCTGGGGATCGGCCGGGATCAGGTCGTAGAGCGATCCGGCCTTTCGGTTGCCGTTTTCGCCCCGGCCTGCGTCCGGGTGATTGGCGTTGTCCAGGATCTGCATCTCCGGGGCCGACCAGTAGATGGGCTGGTCCGGCTGCTCGATGGCGCGGTAAAAGATGCCGCTATTGCCGCCCTCGGAGATCTTCCACTCCAGCTTGAGGACGAAGTCCTCGTACGTCTCGGTCGTGATGATGTCACCCCCCGATCCGCTCACGCCCCCATCGGCGCCCTCGATAGTGAGGACGCCATCCTCGATTTTCCACCCGGTATCGGGGAAGGCGTCATCGTTGTATCCGCGCCATCCCGCGGCCGTCTTCCCGTCGAACAGCAGCGTCCAGCCGTCGGCCCGTTCCGCCGGCGTTAGTGTGTTGGGGGCGTCCATCTCCTGCATCTCCTGAGCGCCCGCGGGGGCGGTTAGAAGGAGGGCGGACGAGAGTGCGATAAGGATCGTGGCTGCGCGCATCGTGCGTCTGGTCATGGTGGGCAGTACAAGGGTCGTGAGACGAAAACCGTGTATGCGTTCGGGCGTCGATCCGACCCGGCCGGTCGACGGCCGGAGGAGAATGCGAAGCGAAATATGAGGACTCATCTGCGTGGGGGCGTGTAGCTGGCGTCGACCCAGGCCGCCTGCTCGCTGCTTTCGAGTGCGGTGTGGATGAAGTGGACGCCGGCGGCCCCATCCTGCACCGTCGGGAAGTCTCGGGCCCACGGTTCGGGCTCCACGCCGGCCTCGTGGGCCGCGATGGCGCGGGCCGCGCTCCGGTAGAGGTTGGCGAAGGCCTCGATGAAGCCCTCGGGGTGGCCCTGCGGGGTGCGGACGAACGGCTGCACCGAATCGGCGAGGGAGGCGCGGCCGTGGCTGTAGATTTGTTGCGGGGCCTCGCCGTTGATGTCGGTGAGGAGGGTGAGCCGATGCGGGTCCTCCTGGCGCCAGTCGAGCCCGGCCTCGGTCCCGTAGACGCGCAGGCGAAGGTTGTTTTCCTCCCCGGCCGAGATCTGCGAGACGTGAATGAGGCCGCGCACGCCCCCTTCGTAGCGGGCCAGGATGCTGGCGTCGTCGTCCACGGGGCGCCCCTCCACGACCGTCCCCACGTCGGCACACATGCGCTCCAGCGACAGGCCCGTGACGTACCGGGCCAGGTGCTCGGCGTGGGTCCCGATGTCGCCCAGCGCGCCGGCGCCGGCCTTGTCCGGGTCGGTGCGCCACGAGGCCTGCTTGTTGCCCTCCGCCTCAAGCCGCCGGTTCAGCCAGCCCTGCGGGTACTCCACTACGATCTTGCGCAGGTCGCCGAGGCGGCCCTGTTCTACGAGCGCCCGGGCCTGCTTCACCAGCGGGTAGCCGGCGTAGTTGTGGGTCAGGCAGAACACCACGCCCTGCTCGTCGACGCGCCGACACAGGTCCTCGGCGTCCTCGAGGGTGGTGGTCATCGGCTTGTCGCAGATGACGTGGAAGCCCCGGTCGATAAAGGTGCGGGCCACGTCGTGGTGCAGGAAGTTGGGCGTGACGATGGAGACGACGTCGATGCCGTCGGGCCGCTCGGCCTCCGCGTCGGCCATCTCCTCGTAGGTGTCGTAGACCCGGTCGGGGTCGAGGTGCAGGTTGTCGCCCTGGCGTTGGGACTTCTCGGGGGCGGCGGAGAAGGCCCCGGCGACGAGGTCCATCTCGCCGTCGAGGGCGGCGGCGGAGCGGTGCACGGCGCCGATGAAGGCCCCGGGCCCGCCCCCCACCATGCCGTAGCGAATCGTGCGATTGAGGGCCATGAGGGGAAGGGAGGTGAGTGAAGCGGGTGTCGTCGAGAGGGGAGGAAAAAGGGGGAAGCGTCCCGCCCTGCCCGACGTCCTGCAGTGCTGCTTCGCCACCCGGCGTCTTCGTGGGAGGTGACGAGACAGAGGGAGCGAGAAACCAGCGCGGAGGGAGCCGCGCGCAGCGAAATGGGGTGGCGTCCCCGAGACGGCGGGCACCGACGCCCGGACGGCCATGCATCGCCCGGTCAAAAGTCGCACGTCATCCCTTCAATCTCAAACGCCGATCATATCTTCGCATAGGGGGGCACGTGTCTGGCGGGCGGCCGGCGCGAGATGGGCCCCGGGTTCGAAGGCCCCGCCGGCGGTCCGTTCGCTCCTTTCTCGGCTGTTCAGGTATATTCACTTTCAAGCTGGTCGCGCACGTCCACGAGAAGCTGCTTCGTTGCCCGAATGCCCGCCCGCTCGCTCCGCCCGTCGCCCTCGTACTCGATGCCCACGTGGCCCCGATACCCCGCGTCGAGCACGATGCTCATTAGCTTCGTGTAGTCGAGGGTTGCCTCCCGTCCCCGGTCATCGAAGCCGTAGGCCTTCGCGCTGATGGCCTGTGCGTGGGGCATGAGGGCGCGGACGCCCTCGTACGGGTCGTACGACGTTCCCTTGCGGATCTGCCAGTTGCCGAAGTCCGGGAGCGTGCCGCAGCGCTCGTGGCCGACCTCGTTCATCACGCCGGCGAGCCACTCGCCGTCGGACGAGAGGCCGCCGTGGTTCTCGACGAGCACGTTGACGTCCCGCTCGGCGGCAAACTCGGTGAGGCGACGGAGCCCGTCCGCCGCCCGCTTTTGCTGCTCGGCGGGCGCCCCCTCGCCCATCGTCTCTGCGTTTACGCGAATCGAGTGGCACCCGAGCGTGGCGGCGGCCTCGACCCACTTGTGGTGGTTTTCGACGGCGGTCGTGCGCTCCGCGGGGTCCGGGTGTCCGAGGGCGCCCTCCCCGTCGCACATGATGAGCAGGCCCTGCACGCCCGCGTCTTCGGCGCGCGCCTTCATTGTCTGCAGGTACTGTGCGTCGGTCGCCCGGTCCATAAAGAACTGGTTGACGTACTCGACCGCCCCGATGTCGAACGCCTCACGGGCCGTGCGGGCGAAGTCGAGCGGGTCGAGGTCGCCGTCGAAGAGAGCCCGGTGGAGGGACCACTGCGCAAGGGAGATCCGGTAGAGAGGCCCGCTCCCCGCGGCAGCCCTCCCGCTTCGGGCCGTGTCGGGGGCGCGGGCAGAGGCCGGCCCGCTCACAGGGAGGGCGGTGCCGAGGGCCAGGGCGGCGGAGGCTTTCAGGAACGCGCGTCGGCTCGAAGCAGGCATGGGGACGCAATTCTGATCGAGGGAGCACCGGGGCGGCTACGCCGCGTCGGGGCGACGGCCGAGTCGTGCGTGTTTGCCTCGGGGCGGGGCGGCAGGGACGCGGGGCCCATCAGGGCATGTCGTAGGTCGTCACGAACGCCTCGGCGGCGTAGAATTCCGGGAGCCCGAGGCCGTTCAGGGCGTCGGCGGTGTCGCGGTTCCGGTCGCGGGCCCGTTCCCAAAATTCGCGGTCGTCGTAGGCGCCCGGAAACATCGCCCGGTCCTTCTGGCTCTCGTGCTTGAAGATGGCCTCGACCTTGCGGTCGAGGTCCGCCTTAGAGAGCGGCACGAACACATCGGCCTCGTGGAGCGGCCACTCCTGCCAGGCCCCACGGTAGAGCCACACGAGGGGCTGAGGACGGGTGGTCTCGTTCGCCGTGGGGGCCTCGGCGTTGGCGCCCGCCGGCACGGTGGCGTCGTCGTTGTACTGGCGGAGGGCCTCCTTGATGGCCTTGTAGCACATTCGGTGCGTGCCGTGGGGGTCCGAGAGGTCGCCGGCCACGAAAATGTGGGTGGGCTCGACCTCCGTGAGCAGGTCGTGCACCACGTCCACGTCGGCCTCCGTAATCGGATCCTTGCGGACGCGCCCCGTCTTGTAGAAGGGCATGTCCAGGAACTCGGCGTGGTCGGCGTCTAGGCCCATGACCTCGATCGCCGCGATGGCCTCGCCGTACCGGATGTGGGCCTTGAGGGTCTGCACCGCCGACGGGTCCACCTCCGCCGGGTCCTTCGTGGCAAAAAAGGTTTCGATCTCCTCGCGCCGGTCGCGGAAGCCCGACAGGTCCTCGGGGCGCATGTTGAGCGCGTCGCTGCTGAGGCCGACAAAGCGGAGGTAGCGGCGCACGTCGGCGTCGAAGACGGCCACCGACCCATTCGTCATGTACGAGACGGTGATGTCGTTGCCGTTGGACACGAGCTTGTCGAACATGCCCCCCATCGAGATGACGTCGTCGTCCGGGTGCGGGCTGAAGATGAGGACGCGCTCGTCGGAGAGCAGGTTTTCGCGGTACGTGATGCGCTGGCGCAGGTCCTCGAAGACCTCCCGGGCCAGGTCGTCGACGTCGTCGTAGCGGTGAACCAGGCTGTGGAGCTGGTTCTGGTAGTAGTCGGACGCCTCGAGGCGGGGGATCGGGGTGTCGAGCGTCTCGGACAGCCAGATGACGGCGCGCTTGGCCTTCTGGTCGGTCCAGTCGACCTCGCGGACGCGCCACGGCATCTTCTCCCGCGTGAGTTCGCCCGCGGCCGCCCGGTCGAGATAGAAGGTCGCGTTGGGGTGGTCCTGCAGGTAGCTGGCCGTCACTTCGCGGGAAGGGGGCTTCTCCACCGCCCGCTTCACGATGGGGGCCTTGTGCTCCCCCGTGGCCATGAGCACAATCTCGTCGCAGTCGAGGATGGTGCCCACGCCCATCGTGATCGCCTCCTGGGGCACGTTGGCCTCCCCAAAGAAGTCGCTCGCGGCGTCCTTGCGCGTGATCTCGTCGAGAATCACCTGGCGGGTGCGCGTCTGCCGCCCGGAGCCCGGCTCGTTGAAGCCCACGTGGCCGGAGCGCCCGATGCCGAGCAGCATGAGGTCGATGCCGCCGGCCTTTTCGATCTCGTGCTCGTACTCCACGCAGTGGCGCTCCACGGCGTCCGGCGGAATGTCGCCGCGGGGAATGTGGATCTGGTCTTCGGGGATATTGACGTGGTTGAAGAAGTTCTCGTCCATGAACCGGTGGTAGCTCTGCAGGCTGCTCGGGTCCATGGGGTAGTACTCGTCGAGGTTGAACGTCACCACGTTCGAGAAGTCGAGCCCGTCCTCCCGGTGCATGCGGATGAGCTCCTGGTACACGCCGATGGGGGTGGACCCGGTCGGCAGGCCGAGAACCGCCCGCTGGTCGACGGCCTGCCGTTCCTCAATGAGGGTGGCGATGCGCCGGGCCACACGATGGGCCATCTCGGCCGGATCGTCGAAGATGAGGGTCTCGACCCGTTCGTGTTGTGTGTCGGGCCGGGTGGCCTGTTCGGAGGCGTTGGCCGGAGGGGCGTACGAGTCCATGGCTCGGGGCGGCGGTGGTTCGGGGACGGAGGAACGCGCGGTGAGACGCAGTGCTCGGACCGTGTATGATAGAAGACGAGACCCGCCGTAACAATATGGAGAGAAGTTCGGGACCGCTTCCAGATTGCACAACGCCTGGAACCGGTTCCAAATGTTGGGGCACTGCCCTGGGCCGGGATATTTGGTTGCGTCTGAATCCACCCCGTGATTACCTTCTGCAAGGCGCGTTGCCCTTCCTACGTCTTTTCCTACGTCTTTTTGCCTGCATGCCGTTTGTTCAGGAACCCCCCGACACCTACGATGTCTGCATTGTTGGCTCCGGCGCGGGGGGCAGCATGGCCGCGAAGGTCCTGGCGGAGGCCGGGGCCAACGTTGTGGTCCTGGAGGCCGGCCCGGAGTGGAGCGTCGAGGAGGACGGGGCGATGTTCGACTGGAACTACGCCTCGCCCCGCCGGGGGGCCTCGACGACGGCGCGTCCCTTCGGGGAGATGGACGCGTGCCTTGGGGGATGGGACATTGAGGGGGAGCCGTACACGACCGCCGAGGACACCAACTGGAACTGGTTCCGGGCCCGGATGCTGGGCGGGCGCACCCACCACTGGGGCCGCATCTCCCTCCGTTTCGGGCCGGACGACTTCAACGGGCGGAGCGTCGACGGCCACGGACAGAACTGGCCCATCGACTACCAGGACCTGAAGCCCTATTACGACCGGGTCGACCGGCTGATTGGCCTCTTCGGGTCGGAGGAGGGGGTTTACAACGCCCCCGACGGCATCTTTATGGAGCCCCCCGAGCCCCGCTGCTACGAGAAGTTTATCAAGAGCGGGGCCGAGGACGTTGGCATTCCGGTCATCCCGTCCCGCCTCTCGATCCTGACCGAGCAGCACAACGGCCGGGCGCCCTGTCACTACTGCGCCCAGTGCAATCGGGGCTGCACGACGCACTCGAACTTCTCGGCGCCGCCGGTGCTGCTGGACCCGGCCCTCCAGACCGGCAACGTGACCCTGATCACCCACGCGATGGCGCGGGAGGTGACGACCGACCAGGAAGGGCAGGCCACCGGCGTCTCCTACGTCGACACCCAGAGCCGCCGGGAGCAGAAGGTGAAGGCCGACGTGGTGGTCCTCGCCGCCAGCGCGTGCGAGTCGGCCCGCCTCCTGCTCAACTCCACCTCCCGCCAGCACCCCAACGGCCTGGCCAACTCCAGCGGCGCGGTGGGGCGCTACCTGATGGACTCGACGGGGTCGACCATCATGGGGGTGGCCCCGCAGCTGATGAACCAGCCGGCCCACAACTGCGACGGGGTCGGGGGCATGCATTCCTACATTCCGTGGTGGGCCCACGACCAGGACCTCGACTTTCCGCGGGGCTACCACTTCGAGCTGTGGGGCGGGCGCGGGATGCCGGGCTACGGCTTCGGCAGCGGCATCCAAAACCTCAACGCCATGTTTCCCGGCGACGAGGAAACCAAGAAAAAGGGCGGGGGCGGCTATGGCCAGCAGCTCAAGAACGACTACCGGCGCTTCTACGGGGCGACGGTCGGGATGTCCGGGCGGGGCGAGTCGATTGCCCGCCGGGACAACTACTGCGAGATTGACCCGGACACGCGCGACGAGTACGGCATTCCGGTCCTGCGCTTCCACCACTCCTGGGGGGAGGAGGAGTACCTGCAGGTCAAGCACATGCAGGAGAAGGGGCGAGAGATTCTGCGATCGGCCGGGGCCGAGCCGCTCGGCTCGGTGCCGAGCAAGGACGACGGCTACGGCATCACCATGCCGGGCGAGATCATCCACGAGGCAGGCGTGACCCGAATGGGAACGGACCCGGACACCTCGGTGCTCAACGCGCAGTGCCAGGCCCACGACGTGGACAACCTGTTCGTGGCCGACGCCGGGCCGTTCACGTCGATGCCGCACAAGAATCCGACCTGGACGATCCTTGCCCTCTCGATGCGCACCTCCGAGTACATCATCGACCAGCGCAACAAGGGCAACATCTGAGCCGCCTGCGTCCCCGAGACGGAGGGCGCCCCCGCCGCGCGCCCTTCACCCTGAGCATTCTCGTCCGCACGTCGTTTCCTCACCCCTCCCCCCCGACTTCCATGAACGACCTCAACCGCCGAGACGCCCTCAAGATGCTGGGCCTGATGGCGGCCGCACCCACCTTCAGCGTGGCCTGCTCCCCCGAAGACGTGCAGCGGGCCCGTGAGCAGCAGGCCGAACAGGCCCCCACCCGGCCGGCGCCGCAGGACTACGACCGTCAGCTCCTTACCGACCACGAGTTTGAGACCGTCCGCGTGCTGACCGACTGGATCATCCCGGCGGACGACCGCTCCGGCAGCGCCACGGATGCGGGCGTGCCGGCGTTCATCGACTTCATCCTGACCGACGAGCAGCTGCCGGACCGGGACGAGCAGCAGGCGGCCTTTCGCGGGGGGCTGGCGTGGGTCGACTACACGTGCCTCGACCGCCACGGCACCCCGTTCGTCGAGTGCACCGAGGCCCAACAGCAGGGGCTGCTCGACGACATCGCGTGGCCGGAGGCCGCCGCGCCGGAGATGCAGCCGGGCGTCGAGTTCTTCAACAGCCTCCGCGACCTGACCGCCTCGGGGTTTTTCAGCTCGAAGATGGGAATGGAAGACCTGCAGTATCGGGGCAACCAGTTTGTGGCCGAGTGGACCGGCTGTCCCGACGAGGTGCTTCGGCACATCGGGCTGGAGACGGCGTGAGCGCCGGGGGCCAGGGCCCACCGGCGGCCCAGGGGCCGCCCCCAGCGTGCGAAGGGAGCGAAGAAGACAGGGGGCCGCATCACAGGGGGCCGCACCACAGGGGGCCGCATCACAGGGGGCCGCATCACAGGGGGCCGCATCACAGGGGGCCGCATCACAGGGGGCCGCACCGAAGGATTGCGGGCACGCCTGTGGGGCTCAGCGAAAGGTCGCCTCGATGGCATTGGTGAAGTGGACCGCCGCGTCGCTGTAGATGTTGACCTGGTAGGGCCGAAATACGTCGTCCGAAATGATCTGGGAGGCGTCGCTCCAACTGTCCACCGTACGCAGGCGCTTCAGCACGCGGCGGTAGGCGTCCCGGTCGCCGTCGAAGAGGGCGTCTACGTACACCTCGCGCTTCGGCGTGTGCGACGGCCCAAACACCTCCCGTTCCAGGGCCGACAGGGCATCGTCGGGGTCGGAGGCGGTCGACCGCCCGTCCGACGACGAGGACGAGTCCGCACCCGGAGGGGGAGAGGACGCGCTCGTCTGCCTGGATCCGTCTGAGGGACGCTGCTGGAACTGGGCCCAGAGGGGCTGGGCGTCATCGTTGGACGCGTCGGTCTCGGTGCGGCGCGGGCGGGCGTCCTGCTCGAACTGCTTCCACATCGGTGTGGCTTCGGGGGCGGCCTCCGACGAGGAGTTTGACTGCGGGGCGGAGGCCTCGTCGGTCGGCCTGTGGAGGTCGGTGGCACAGCGGGCCGTGTCGAAGAGGGGATCGAGCAGGTCGAGCCAGCGGTCCGCGTCGAAGTCCGCCGTCATGCGCTCGTCGACGCGCCGGAGGACACGCTCAAAGGCATCCGGGGTGAAGGCGTCCCGGTCTTGCTTGTCGGCGAAGGCCTGCACGGCGTTTCGAAGGTGGGCGTACGGCCCAAAGAAGCGCATGCGCCACTGCACCTGGGGCACCGGCACCGCCCCGGCGGCGTCCTCGAAGACAAAGGCGCGCAGCGTCGGGACGGGACGCACGAGGTAGTTCGTCGTGCGGCGGGCGGCGGTGCGGAGCGTGTCGGTCCACTGGTCGCGTGGCACCTGTAGGTGCTGCTCCGTCGCGTTGAGAAACGCATGGGTGGCCTGCTCCATCTCCGGGTGGTCGTAGTCCACCCAGTCGGTCCGCGCCCGGCGCAGCTGGCGCGCCTCGCGCCGATGGTGGTGCCGCAGGAGGTGGGTCAGGTAGTGACGGAGGGGCCCTGGCATCGCGTCCGTCGCCCAGTCGGCCTTCGTGTAGGCCTGGTCGGCCGGAAACGTGTCGAGCAGGCGCTCCGAAAGGGCGTCGGCGAGCGAACGCGTGGACATGAGGGGCGCAGCGGGCAGTGCGGGAAAATGTGATGTATCGTGGCGTGTACACGCGTGCCGGAGGAGAGGTTTTCGAGAAGGAAGAACCTGTCCCATGTTCTTGGAACATGGCGTCCCCGAGGCGCGAGACGCAACATTTGGTCTGATTTTCCCGGGGGCGGATGGACATGAAGGCCCGCTCGGCAATACGTTGCTTTCACCGCCAACCGCCGAAATCGCCCTGCCCCTCGTGCTTTCTCGTTCCCTGCCGGCCCCGATTCGTCACGTCCGCGGGGGGGCGTCCCGGCTCGCCTACGGACTGCTCCTGGGGGTGCTGAGTGCGGCGGCCCTGCTGCTCGCTGCCGGGGCCGATCCCGGGGCGCGGGCCGCTGGGCTTCGGCTGTGGGCGCTGGCGGGGGCGGGGGTGTTTGCCGTGGCGCCGCCGAACGTGCTGTTCCCGGACCCGAACGTCTCGATGCTGCAGCGCCTGAACTGGTCGCCCCCGCGGCTCCTGCGCTACCAGGCGCGCCGGCTGGGGCCGCTCGTCTTGCTGGCGGCGGTGCCGGCCGTTCTGGTGGCGTACGGGGACCCCGGCAGCCCCCTCCAGCACCTCGGCGTGAAGACCGTCGCCCTGGGGCAGGGGCTCCTCCTAATTGGGGGCGCCGCGCTGGACAGCTTCGTCCACTTTGCCACCCTTGGGGCCCGGTCGCAGGCCTGGCACGAGGGCCGGGCCGGGCAGTGGTACGCCCGGGCCGTGGAGGAGCAGGGCCAGGGGATTAGTCTCCCGCGGGGGTTGGTGCCCGCCCTCTTCGCCACCACGCGGTGCTTCGCGGTGGGGGTTGGCGTCGTGGTGGCCACCGCGGCGGCCGCGGCCAATGGATTGCACGGACTGGCGTGGGCGCCCGGCCTCCTCCTCGTGGGCTCGGCGGGCGTGCGCCTGTGGCGGTCGCGGGCCGCGTACGATCGACATTTCTACCACACCACGGCCTTCTACGCGGAGGTGCTGGGCGGGGGCACGGTGGCGGCCACCGACCGCGACCCGGTGCCGTACGACGCGCTCTACTGGGTGCCGGCACGGTGGCGCCCGGCCACCTGGGCCAGCATCCGGCAGCTCGACCGCCGCCTGCCCCTCGGCCGCCTCGTGGCCGTGGCCCACCTGGGCCTCTGGCTCTTTTGCATCCGCGGGGGGGCGCCGGCCTTCATCACCGGGTACCTGACGCTGGTCTTCACCGGCCAGGTCGCCGCCTGTGCGGTGCTGGGGACCCCATCGGCGGCGCCTCGCCCCTTTCAGCGTGCCCTGCAGTCGGTGGGCGACTGGATCGGCACCCGCACGTTCGTCAACCTGCGCTGGTTTGGGCCGCACATGGGCAGCCTCGCGCTCGTGGTGCTGTTTGGCAACACCTACGGATGGGCCTGGGTCGGGACCTGGGCGGCCGTCCATGTCGGGCTCTCGGTGGCGGCGGCCACGGCCGTCACCCTCGCGACGGAAGGATCGGTGCGCTCCGCCGCGTAGCCGGCACCGCGGCCCCAACTGCCCACCCCTTTTTCTCCACATCGACTCGCGCTATGGCCGACACCCTTACCCTCGACGCCCTGTCCAAACGGTACGGCGACGGGCCGCCCGTCCTGTCGGACCTCTCGCGGTCGTTTGATCCGGGGACGCTGACGCTCCTCGTGGGGCCCAATGGCGCGGGGAAGACCACGCTCCTGCGCCTGCTGGCCGTGCAGGCCTACCCCACGGACGGGGCGGTGCGCTACGGCGAGATTAACGTGCACGACGCGCCGTACCGGTACCTCCAGCAAGTGGGCCTCGTCCACGCGGGGCCCGAGCTGCCGGAGCACCTCACGGCGGTGGAGCTGCTGGAGTGGATCCTGCGCAGCCGGGGGCACTGGACGGACGACGAGGGCCCGGCCCGGATCGCGACGGTGCTCGGCCGCCTCCGGCTCGACGAGCGCCGCGAGAACCTGATCGGCACCTACTCCAGCGGCATGACGCAGAAGGCGCAGGTGGCCGCCGCGTTCGTGGCCGAGCCGGCGGTCGTGCTCATGGACGAGCCCCTCCGCAGCCTCGATACCGCCACCACCGAGGCCACCGTCGACCTCATAGACGAGTTTGTGGCGGACGGCGGGCTCGCCATCGTGGCCAGCCACCTCACGGACGCGCTCCGCCCGCTCGCCGACGCGGTGGTGCGCCTCGGCGAGGAATCGCCCGTGTCCGCCTAGGACGTGTCCCCGAGGCGGCCGCCGAGCTACTCCGCCGTCCGGGCGGACGCCGGGGACAGGAGCGGCCGGGCCGCCTCCAGGCGCCCGTCGTTGGGGGCGGGCTCCACATCGAGAAGGGTGCACATCAGTTCGTAGAGGTGGAGCAGGGACAGTTGATCGACTGTCGTATCGCGCCGAAACCCGGGCCCTTGAGCGGCGAGCAGCGTGTGCATGTTCTCGGATCGAGGGTCGTAGCCGTGCGTGCCGCCGCCGGTCCACCCCGGATTCGCCCGCAGCCAGCGCCGGGTGCGAATGCTCCACCGGTCGTCGGCCACGGCGATCACGGAGGGAATGCGGCGGTGGCCCTCGAAGTGGAGCGTGTCCGGCAGCGTGCCGCGCCGGTACGCCGAGAGGTGGGGGGCGTGGTCGAGCGCCGTCACCACCGAGTCGGCCGGTATGCCGGGCCGGGGCTCCATCATGGCCACCGGGTTCCGGGCGGTGAGCCGGACGTCGTCGGGGTCGATGTAGTCGTCGAGCACGATGGTGCGGTCGCGGGCCGTGGGGCTCATGCCGTGGTCGCCGGTCACCATCACGTTGACCGCGTCCGTGAGGCCCCGCGCAGCGAGGCCGTCGAGGAGGCGCTGGATGAAGCCGTCGACCTCCCGCAGGGCCGTGGCGACCGAGTCGGAGCGCGGGCCGTGCCTGTGCCCCTTCGTGTCGACGCGGCTGAAGTAGAGCGTGATGAGGTCGGGGCGGGTGTCCGCCGGGCGATCGAGCCACTGCAGGGCCTGGTCGACCCGGGCGGGGCCGGGCACGCTGCCGTCGTACTCGAACCACTCGGTGGGCCGCGTGTCCTGGACGGGCGCCTCGGAGCCGGGCCAGAAGTACGTGGCCGCGGTGCGCCCCTGCTGCTCGGCCGTGACCCAGATCGGCTCGCCGCCCCACCAGTCCGGGTTCATCACGGCCTCCCGGTCGCTGAGGCTGAACGAGGCGTCCATCGCCGGGTCGTACATCGTGTTCGCGATGATGCCGTGGCGGGACGGGTGGAGGCCCGTGACTGCGCTGTAGTGGTTGGGAAAGGTCTTGGTGGGAAAGACCGGCGTGAGGTGATCGACGTGGGCCCCGTCCTCGGCGATCCGCGACAGGGCCGGCGCCCCGTGCAGGTCGAGGTAGTCCCAGCGCAGGCCGTCGATGGAGATCACGATCAGGGGCGCCGGGGCGTCCTCCGCCGCGGGGGGCGACGAGGGAGACGGCGCCGTCGACTGGCATCCGGGGCCAAGGGCCGGAAGGACCAGGAGAAGGACGATCGTCAGTGAGCGTCGGATCGGCATTGTGTGGGGAGTGGGAAACAGACAGTCACATCGTCCAGGCGGGCCCCGTCGGCACGGTTCGCGCGCATCGCCGTGACGGAATGGGGGTCATTCTGAGCCCTCGCAGTACGCGGCCGTCGAGTACGTGGCCCGGACGATGCCGGGCTTCCCGGGGCGCAGCACGAACTCGCTGGGCCCCACCTCGTCGGTCGAGGGGTGCCAGTCGTAGGTGTAGCCGAGCCCGGTGAAGGGGTAGCCGTCCGGGCCGTAGGAGGTCGCTTTCAATTCCCGAAACCAGTCCTGGTGCGCGTCGCTGACCGGCACGTGCGTCTGGGGCTTGGGCGGACGCAGTTCGCACTCACGGTCCGTCACTTCGGGGTCGGGACAGGGGCGCACGAGGTCCTGGGGGCGGACCCAGAGCTCCACGAAGCGGTCGTGGTCCGCGTCAGGTGGGAGGCCGAGGCGCTGGGCAAGGCGGAGCTGGAGCCGATCCCCGGTGCGGTCGGAGGCGCGGCAGAACCGTTTGAGGGCGGGAGCGGCGGTCACCCATACGTCCCGGTCGGCCGTCACCGTGTCGCCCCCCGTGGCGGCGGGGAGGGGGGCGGCCCCGCTCCAGGTCACCACGAGCACCTGCCGCGTCGAGTCGGCCGGGGCGCGCCAGACGAGCGAGTCGTTGTACGGGGCGAGGGGCGTGAGGGTGGTCGCAATCTCCGACGGCTCCGCCGTGCGGGCGTCCGCGATGGCGGCCCGGTACTGCGCCGCCGGGTCCGGCTCGGTCACGGCACGGGGCCCGCCGCAGGCCATCATCAGCAGGCCCGCCGCGATTGTGGCGACAGCCCCCCAGCCCCCGGCGGCCCGGCCGGAGGTCCACGCGTGCATTTCCGGGCGGCTCTCCATGGGGCTACTCGCGACCAAAGATAAAGTACAGGATCACCCCGAGCACCGGCGCGAAGACGATCAGGAGCGCCCAGACGACCGTGCTGGTCGTGCTCCGGGTGCCGTCGCCGAGCAGGTCGACCAGCGCCACGAGGTCGAGCACGATGATGACGGTGCCCCAGAAGCCCCAATTGCCGATCGACAGACGCTCGATGAGGTTGGGGCCGCCGCAGCCGGTGAGCAGAACCGCGAGCGGCGCGAGCAGGCCGAGCGAGAGCAGACGGAGGCGGGAAAAGCGGGGTTCGTCGGACATGAAGGCCAGAAGGTCAAGGAGAAAGGGGCCGTGCATCCAACCTACGAATGAGCGACCGGAATGGGTACAGCTTCTCGTTAAACGTTCGAACGTTCAACGTTTCAACGTCGTCCCGGAACCACTGTCCACACCCGGTGCGTTTTCAACGTCCAAAGTCCATTGCCACAACCCGGATCGTCCTCGTCTCGATGCGCATCGGCCACCTCGACTTTGACGACCGGCCCCTTTTCCTCGCGCCCATGGAGGACGTGAGCGACCCGCCGTTCCGCATCCTCTGCAAGCGGTACGGGGCCGACATGATGTACACCGAGTTCGTCTCCTCCGCGGGGCTCCTCCGCGAGCAGGAACACGAGCACCAGAAGCTGGAGATTTTCGACGAGGAGCGCCCCATCGGCATCCAGGTGTGGGGCGGCGGGATCGACGAGGTCCGCAACGCGACGCCCATGGTCGACGCCGCCGGGCCGGACGTGATCGACATCAACTTCGGCTGTCCGGTCCGCAAGATCGTGCAGAAGGACGGCGGGGCCGGGGTGCTGCGCAACCTTGACAAGATGCGCAACATCACGGCGGCGGTGATGGAGGAGGCCACCCGGCCGGTGACCGTCAAGACGCGCCTCGGCTGGGACGACGACTCGATCCACATCGTGGACGTGGCCCGCATGCTGGAAGACATGGGCGTGGCGGCACTCACGGTGCACGCCCGCACCCGCGAGCAGAAGTACAAGGGCGACGCCCGGTGGGAGTGGCTCCGCACGATCAAGGAGGAGGGCACCCGCGACATGCCATTTATCGGGAACGGGGATGCGCTGGACCCGGAGGCCATCGAGGCGATGTTCGAGGAGACGGGCGTCGACGGCGTCATGCTGGGGCGCGGCGCGCTGGGCAACCCGTGGATTTTTGACCGGGCCAAGAAATACATGGAGACCGGCGAGCTGCCCCCGCCCCCCGACTGGGAGGAGCGCGTGCAGGTGGTGGCCGAGCACCTGTCGCTCAAGTGCGAGTGGCTGGGCGAGCGCACCGGCGTGATGGAGATGCGCAAGAACTACAGCAGCTACTTTAAGGGCTTCCGCAACGCCTCCACGCTGCGCCACGAGCTGATGCAGCCGGAGACAAAAGAGGGGGTGCTGGAGGTGATGCTCAACTTCAAGCCCGACGCGCCGGACATCCAGGTGCCTGCCGCCAAGCTGCCGGAGGAGACCGCCGACCCGGACGCGGTGGACACGAAGAAGCCCGACGTGCCGGACGACCTGCCGTCGCCGGGCGGCGACGGGGCGTCCGAGGAGGTGGGCACGAAAAAGGCCGAGTTGCCGGCGTCGATGGCCTCGTAGGTGGTGGATCGCGTGGGGGCGACGCCCGCCCGCCGCTGCATCAGGCGTCCTCCCCTCGACGCCGAGAATCCTTCCCGCCGCCGACCGACAGGCACGGCAAAGCGCCGGGCATCACCGTTCAGTTGCGGAGGGCTCTGGGCGTTTTCCCTGCCGGGCAGACATGGACGCCTGGCCCGTCGTCTCCGTAGACAGCCTGGGCATCCACGCCGCAGGGGCCAGGGCTACTGGAGGTCGAACACCGCCGCGGCCTCGTCTTCCAGTACGGGACCGATTACCTCGGCCTCGTGATTGCCCCGCGCCAGCACCTCCTCGCAGGGAAGGGCCAGCTGGCGCCCCGCGTCGCCCTTCATCTCGTAGAGCCGCTCGGCGCGCAGCCCAAACACGACGCGCCGGATGCGGGCCCAGAAGATCGCCCCGGCGCACATCGCGCACGGCTCTGTGCTTGCGTAGAGGGTGGCCTTCGCGAGCCGCTCCGGGTCATACTCCTGAGAGGCGGCGCGGACGAGATTGGTTTCGGCGTGCCCCGTGCAGTCCCCCGTGCGGCCCTCCGTATTGCCGGCGCGGTCCAGAACCGTCCCGTCCGGGCCCACCAGCACGGCGCCAAAAGGCGGATTGCCGGCGTCCTGGGCCGAAATGGCTTCGTCGATGGCGGCCCGGACGAACCGCTCGTGATCGAGGGCGTCGACGGAGTCGGACATACAATCGCACAGCCATACTACACGAGAAGAAAAGGGATGGGGCCCTGAAGGCCAGGCCGACGGCCATGGCCCGCAGTTCGGGCTCAGTAGCGTGGGCCTCGTTCTGGTCAGCGCCGCTCCCGAGTGCCCGCCATCTACGCAGACGGGACCGACCGCGTTCAGTCGGCCGGTGCTGACGATGCACACCGCGCCCGAGTCGAATACGGGCCGACCGGTGACATCGAAAAGGCCAGGCCGTCCTTCCTCATCGGCCCGGGACCCGTCAAAAGCCGCCCAGGTTTGCGGCGTAGTCCGTCGCGTCCTCGGCGGCCACGGCCACGGGCTCTTCCGACAGAGACATCTCGTCGGTGGGCAGGTCCTTCGGGAGCGCGAGCGGCTCGTTGCTCAGGTCACGCTGGGCCAGGGCGCTCCCCGCCCGAACGGCCACTGCCAGCGTCCGCCGTCGGCCCGTCGGCGGCCCGGACAGGTCGATGGCGCGGTGTAGGACCGAGCAGATGCGGTCGGAGAGGTTCCAGTGTTCGCCGGCGCGGCGGGCGAGGGTGCGATGGCCCTCCCCGAAGAGGCGCCGCTCATCCCCCACCTCGGGAAGAGCGTCGTCCTGCCCATCGGCCAGCGGGGCATACTGGGCCGGGGCGGAGTACAGAAGCACGAGGCGGCCCATCACGTGGAGGAGCCCCACCGAGAAGGCCAGGCGCGCCCATTCGTCCGCCAGGTCGAGCTGGCGGGTCAGCTGTTGGGTGAACCGGCCGGTGAAAATGGCGGCGTGCATAATGCGGTCGAGAAGGCCCGTGTGGTTCGTGAGTTGGTCCCGCATTTCGTTGGCGCCCTCGAGAATGACGATCGACGTCACCTCGACGAAGCCGAGAAGGCGCACGGCCTGCTCGATACTCTCGACCTCGTGCCGCAGGCCGTAGTACGCGGAGTTTGCCCGGCGGAGGACATTGAGGGACGCCGACGGACACTGCTTGACGACTGCGATCAGCGTCTCGGGATCGGTCTGTCCGGACGCGACCAACTCCTCTACCGCCTCGATCGCAGAGGGGAGCGTGGGAAACTTGGCCTCCAATGCTTCGGTCTCCACGGCGCGTGTGTTCATGGTCGGCAGAAACGAAAAGGGGATGGGGGAGCGTGGGGGGCAGTCGTGTTCGGCGTCAGTTCGTCACGGCCGTCTGGGGGCCCGATGCGCATCGGCGGCCTCCTCGGAAGGCTCAACGGGGCCGTCCCCGCAGTCGTGAGTGCTGTGGTCCGCCATCGGAAATCGGATGAGGAACCGGCTGCCGGCCCCCGGCTCGGTCTCCACCTCAATCGCCCCGCCCATCTGCTCGGTCGCCTCCTTCGTGACCGCGAGGCCGACCCCGGCGCCTTCGTACTCGCGTGCCATGCCGGTGGAGGCCTGTCGGAACGGCTCGAAGAGCTGATCGACCGTCTCCGGCTCCATCCCGGCCCCGTCGTCTTCGACCTCCAGCACGGCCGTCCGCGGCTCCGGACGGGTCCGCACCCACACGGTGCCCCCATCCGCCGTGTACTTGATCGCGTTGTCCAGGAGGTTCTGCAGCGCGACCTGGACCCCGTTCTCATTGGCACGCGCAGAGACGCTGGTCGCCTCCAGCCGCACGTCGATCTCTTTGTCCTGAGCGTTGGCCCCGCATTCCTGGACGGCCCGGCGGGCCTGCTCGGCGAGGTCGACCGTCTCGATGCCGAGCTCCATCTGGCCCGCCTCCAGCTGGGAGAGGTCCAGTATGTCCTCGAAGGTGTCGAGCAGGCGCTTCCCGCTCTGCTCAATCAGGTCGGCGTAGCCGGTCAGTGGGGTGTGCTCGGGCAGGTCCATCTCACTGGCGCTCGTGCCGATCGCCTCGGCAAACCCGATGATCGCGGTCAAGGGGGTGCGGATTTCGTGGTTCATGTTCGCCAGCAGGGCGGACTTGAGGCGATCGGCCTCTTCGATCTCCTCTTCGGCCCGTCGGAGGGCCTGCTTCCGACGTTCCTGCTCGGTCACGTCTTCGAGGTGAAAGACGGCCTCGCGGATCGTCCCGTCGGCCCCCCGCACCGGCGCGCCGCTGGCCGAAAGCACGCGCCGGGTGCCGTTCGGCCGCGCGACCGAGCACTTCAGGTTGCGCACGACGCGCCTCACCTGCAGAACCTGCGAAAGGGGGCGGGTGCCGGGGGCCGTTGTCTCCTCGTCTCCGGCGGACCCGCCTGTGGGGGGGGCGTCCGAGTCGCCGGACACCGCTTCCACATCGGTGCCGAGAATCTCTTCGGCCCGGCCATTTGCATCGGTGGGCGCCCCGCTTCCGTCGACCCGCACGACCGCGTGGGGACTCGTCTCCACGAGACGGTCCAGGAGGTCGCGCTGCTCGCGAAGGGTTCGCCCCTGGGTCCGAAGGCGGGCACACACCGACAGAACCCACCGGAGGGTGGCCCCCTCGACGAGGGCCACGACCCCCATGGCCCCAATCAGCACCCAGGGACTCGTTTGGAGCGCAGGGGCCCACAGCAGTGCCCCCCCAACTGCCAAAAGGCCCGCCAGAAGAAACGTCAAGGCGGGTCTTATCGACGCGCTTCCCAGTGCCACCACGCCCCCGAAGACGGCGTAGACCAGAAGGACACCCACCGCGTACCCCCCGGCGAACTCGTTGAGCGCGGCGAGGACCGCGGCCCATCCCATGATGGCGTAGAGCAGCCCCCACGTGATCGCCACGTGGCGGCGACGGACCGTGTCGGAGATGTACGAGGCGCCGATCAGGGCCACGAGCAGTCCCGCTACGCCGACGTGAAGCCAGGTCCCCGAGATTGGGGCGTCGGCACCGGCCCCGTACAGGGGGGCGTACAGGGATGCCAGGATGGCCCCCAGCAGACACAGTAGGCGGGCGACCCGAACGTGGCTGTGTTCGTCGACAGGAAGCGTCTCGCCGTCCATGCAAGGCAGAGAGAAAAGTCGGAGGTCAGGTGCGTCGTGCGGCACCAGATGATGCGGTCGCTCGTGCCGGCCGTGCAGGGGCCGAGGGGATGGGCCCCATACGGCCACGCCCAGGGGGTCTTCTCATCCGTTGGATTATAATCATCGGCCCGACCGGCGAGGCATTAAAGGCGTGTATTTTAAAAATACACTATGTCCCACATCCGCCGGGGGGAGCTGTGCCGCGCGGACACCCCACGGCCGCGCCCCCGCACCGATCGTCGAGGAAGGGGCACGACGGGAGCGAGAAAACGGCCACCGCGCAGTGCTGGGCAGGCGCAGTTGAATACAGAAAAAACGATGCCGGGCCCGAACGGGCACTGGAGGCCCGCTGGAGCGGGGGGCGCGGCCCGGTGTCGCGGCGCCTACGCCGTAAAATTACCGGGGACTGGTAGCTGTGAAAGGCCCGTTCGTAGCGCCGGCCGGCCGATACGAGGACCACCGAAGGAGGAAATTTGACGGGGGCTGTGACGACCCATGTCGAGTTTGACGAGTCCGATACGGATCAAGAGCTGGAGCATGCGCGGCCCTTTTCTTGCTCCACTAGAGTGGACGCTATGTTGCAGCGAGCTTTTTTGCACAACGACCCGCCCATGATCGGAAGCCTGATTGAGGCATCCGCGCCTATAACCTACACCGGTTATCTTCTTGCTTTCGTCGCCGCGACCGCCGCCTGTCTGGGGGCTGCCTTGCGGGCCCGGTCGATTCCGTCGCCGGAGACCCGGCAGGCCCTGACGTGGTTCTTTTCCGGAAGTGCTGTCTGGGCCGGGGCCTACGTGGGCTTCCTGCTGGTCGGGTCGGCCTTCGAGAAGCACCTTTTCTACCAGCTGAGCCTGATCGTCGGCTTCGGCACCGTCTTCGCCTGGCTCTGGTTCTGCTCCGCCTACAGTGGGCGGGGCCTCCACCGGAGCCTCAAGGTTCAGCAGTTCGCGGCCGCCGTGTTTGTGATCGTCACCGCCCTGAAGGTGACCAACCCGCTGCACGGCCTCTACTACGGGCTGGAGCCGGTGGGGGGCGCTTTTGGCCTGGTCGTGACCCATGAGACGCTCTACTGGGTCGTGATGGCCGTGGCCTACGCCCTGTCGGCGGCCGGCTACCTGATGATCTTTGAGTTTCTTCTCGAGGCGGAGGCGAAGGTGCTCCCGCTGGGAGTGCTGACGGGGCTCACGGCCCTGCCGGCGGCCTTCAATGTCATCGGACACGTCGAACCGGCGCTGCTGGACATCACCCACGAGCCGCTGGGGGTGGCGGTGTTTGCAATCGGGCTGCTGTTTGCCTACGAAACCCAGTTTAGTGTCGTGCAACTAACCGGGAGCGTGGAGGAGCCGAACCTGACCATCGGGCGGGAGGGGCGGATCCGGGGGCTCGGCGGCGGGATCCAGGAAATCATTCCCTCGCTGAGCGAGGAGGACCTGGGGCGGCCGCTGACGGAGGCATTGCCCGGGCTCGGGGAGACGATTCGCCGTGGGGAGCCGGCGTGGCGGGCTGGATTCGAGAAGGGAGAGGCGCAGGAGTGCGGAGGGGGGCAGGCGACGACCAACACGGTGCAGTCCGAAGCCAGCGCGCGTTCGGAGGAGCACTGTCGGTACTTTCGGGTGATCCAGACAAGCCTGGGACAGGGCATGGACACCCAGACGGTCGTCCTGTCGGACATCACCGAGCGGAAGCGTCGGGAGCGGGAGCTGCGGGAGAGCGAGCGGCGCTTCCAGGCGATGCTGAACGACCCGAACATCCTCGCCGGCGTGCTCGCGCCGGACGGGACGTTCCAGAAGGTCAACGACACGGCCCTCGGGTACATCGAGGCCACCCGGGCGGACATTCTCGGCCGGCCGTTCTGGGAGACCCCCTGGTGGGACACGGAAAACAGGTTGGCGGTCCGGGAGAAGGTCAGGCGCGTGGCCGAGGGGGAATACGTGCGCTTCGAGGCCGAGCACGTGACCCCGGACGGGGAGGCCCGGACCGTGACCGGGATCATGCGCCCGGTGACCGGCGAGGCGGGGGAGGTCGTCTCGATTTTTGTCACGGCCCGGGACATTACCGAACGGAAGCGGAAGGCGCGGCGGCTCAAACAGGCGAAGGAGCAGGCCGAGCTCTCAAAGCTGGAGGCCGAAGAGGCCAGCCGCATGAAGTCCGCCATGCTCGCGAACATGAGCCACGAGATTCGCACGCCGCTGACCGGAATCATTGGGTTTGCCGAGGCGATCGGGGACGAGATCGACGGAGATGGCGGCGTCGCTCATTTCGCGGACCTGATTGAAGACAGTGGCCGGCGGCTGCTGGACACCCTGGATGCGGTGCTCAACCTCTCGAAGCTGGAGGCCGGACAGATGACCTTGGAGTCCCGCCCCATCGATTTGGCGGATCAGGCCCGGCAGGTCGCCCGGGAGTTTGCGGCGGAGGCGGACGACAGCGGCCTTGCGCTCGAGGTCGAGGCCGAAGAGGCCGGCGCCCGGGCCGACGAAGGGGGGCTCCAGATCGTACTCCAGAACCTCCTGTCCAACGCGATCAAGTACACGGAGGAAGGGACGGTGCAGGTGCGGACGTACCGAGAGGACGGGGAGGCGGTGCTGCAAATCGAGGACACCGGCATTGGGATGGACCCGGCGGTGGCCGAGTCGCTCTTCGAGCCGTTCCGGCAGGGGTCCGAGGGGCTGTCCCGTGAGTACGAGGGCACTGGCATCGGGCTGGCAGTGACGAAGAAGGCGACCGAGCAGATGGGGGGATCCATCGGCGTGGAAACGGAAAAGGGGCAGGGAAGCACGTTCACCGCCCGGCTTCCGGCGGCGGACCGGAAGGCCACGCGTTCAGCAACGGACCCGAACGAGAAGAAAATGGGCCGGTCCGACCGAGTCGGTGGATGAGCGGGGCGTTCCGAAGGGCCGCCCGTGGTGTCGTTCGGAATCATCCTCCTGATCGTCGTCTTGTGCAAGGCCCGCCCGGCTCTTTTTTTAAATAGTACAAAGAAAAAAGATAGAACACATCTGATTTAAAGGGCAGACATCAGGACCGATAAAATAGGAAGGAGGCAGTGATTTATTGGGGAGGCCAGCGACAGTCCCACGGAAGAGAAGAGCGGCGTGCGGTCCTCTCCTCAACCCTGCTGGAGAAATGCCTTGCTGAAAAATGCTCTCCGAAGAGAAGCTTTCCGCTTGGAAGGGAGCCCCAAACGTTCTGTCTGGATTCAGAGATACACCCCCCCATGGACCCGATTACGATCGTTTACATCATCGGAACCCTTGGAATGCTCGTCGGGATTCCCCCTGCCCTGTCGCTGGTTGGCGACGAAGTGGGGCTCGACTTCGATTACCTCTGGGCCATTCCCGGAATTGCCGCGTTCATGTACCTGCTCATGACGTTCGACGTCGGGTCGGTGCAGTTTCAGGGGTATCACGTACCCATCCCCCGGTATATTGACTGGGCCCTCACCACGCCCCTTCTCGTGGGGTACACCGCGTACATTGCCGGGGCCAGCCGGGGCATGATCACGGGCACCGCCCTGGCCGACTTCATGATGATCGTGTTCGGCCTGGGGGCCGTCGTGTTTTCGTCCACGGCCCAGTGGGTGTTCTTCGGGCTGTCCTCGGCCTGTCACCTGACCCTCCTCGCGCTCCTCTACGGGCCGGTGCGCAACTCGGCATTCGGCGAGCCGCCCTCCCACCGGCGGCTCGCGCGGCTCCTGCTGAACTACGTCGGGCTGCTCTGGCTCGCCTACCCGCTGGTGTGGCTCTTCGGGCCGGGGCTGCAGTGGGTCGACGCGGCGGGCATTGCGGTGATCATCAGCTACCTGGACGTGACCGCGAAGGTGCCGTTTGTCTACTTCATCTATCGGGCGCGCAAGAACTTTGTCAAGGTGACCGGCGGAGAGCCCGAGGCCGCTTCTGGGCAGGGCGACGTAGCGACGGTCACGTCTGCCGCCTAGGCGCCGCCCCTGCTTCGTTTCCCCTCACTGTTTGGCTCCCAACACCCTACGCTCCCATGAAACGCTTTCTGACGAAATACGTCTTCTGGTATTTGCTGACTGGCGTCATGATCGTGGCAACGGTCTTGGTCACAGAGAACCCTCTCGCCAGCGGGCTGGCGACGTTCGTCGGGTTCCTCACGATCGGGTCCATCACGGGCACGATCACGATCACCACGCTGACGGACCTGCGCTACGTCACCTCGAAGCTTGCGGAGGGCAACCTCGACAAGTCCATCCGCACCGGCCGCGGCGACGAATTCGGCGACGTGTACCGGGCCGTCGACGACCTTCGCCAGTCCCTCCGCACCCGCATTGAGGAGGCCCAAGAGCGAAAGGCCGAGGCCGAAGAGACGAAGCGCGAGGCGGAGTCCCTCGCCAACAAGCGGGAGAAAGAGAAGGAGGCCCTCTCCGAAGAAGTGGACCGGATGGTCGGGGCCATGGACCGCTTCGCCGGAGGGGACCTGACGGTCCAAGTTGACGCCGAGACGGCGGGCCGCGACCTCGCGTCCAAGATGGATGCCTCGCAGGCCGAAGAAATCGGGCGCCTGCAGAGCAAGTTCAACCAGTCCGTCCAGAACATCCAGCAGGTCTTTCATCGCCTGTCCAGGGCGGTCGAGAAGACCGACGCGGTCGCCAACCAGCTCGCAAGCTCGGCCGATCAGCTGAACGCTGGGGTGCAGAAGCAGGCCCAGCAGGCCGACGAGGTTGCCGCCGCCATGGAGCAGATGGCCCGCACGATTGACGACAACGCGGAGAACGCGACCGAGACGGCCAAGGCCGCCCGAAAGAATGGGGAGCTGGCCGAGGAGAATGGAGACGTGGTGCTGAAGGCCGTCGACAAGATGCGGGAGATCGGGGATGTCGTGAAGCGTTCCGCCCGGACCGTTAGTGGACTGAAGGAATCGAGCGAGGAGATTGGCAAGATCGTGGCGACGATCGACGAGATTGCCGACCAGACGAACCTTCTCGCCCTAAACGCGGCCATCGAGGCGGCCCGTGCGGGGGGCGACGGCTCCGGAAAGACGGGGCAGGGATTTGCCGTCGTGGCCGAGGAGGTCCGCGAGCTGGCCGAGCGGACGTCGAAGGCCACCGACGAGATCGAGCAGATGGTCTCCTCCGTTCAGGAAGACACCAGTGAGGCGGTCGGCGCCATTGAGCAGGGACAAAGCGAGGTGGAGGCCGGAATTGAATTGGCCGGGCAGGCGGCCGATGCCTTCGAAGAGATTGTGGACAGCACCGGGGGCATTACCGACCGGGTCGACAGCATCGCCACCGCGACCGAAGAGCAGGCGGCGACCGGGGACCAGATTTCCGAAAGCGTGCAGTCGATTTCCGAGGTGTCCGACGAGTCAGCGGAGGGCATTGAAGAGGTCGTGCAGGCGGCCACGGAGCTGGAGGAGCTGACGGGCAGCCTCCGCGGGCTGGTCGACGAGTTCCGCGTCGGCAGTCGGGACGCCAGTGGCCGTGCGGACGGCCCGAAAGCCCCCGCCAACGGCACGGAAGGAGGGTTCGAGAGCACGACCGGGGACGGCGCGGCCGGCCGACGGGAGGCGCCGGAGCTCGGGGCATAGGACGCAGAAGGACGCCGCTCGCGTTTGTCCGTCCGGACACGTTGTCGCCCCGAAGATGCCCGAGACAAGGCGGTGCCGCCTCTCGGAGGAAGAGAGCGGGAGGCGGCACCGGTGGTCGGAGCAGAACTGCGGTGCCGGCCTGTGATGCACCTGGACGCCCGCGGTCCGTTCGGATGCCCATTCGGGAAGAGGCGCCGGAAGCCGCGTGGGAGGTCGTACACGCCTCTACTGACCAAAGGCGACTTCGGGGGGGGGGATGACGCATAACCCTCGTGGGGCGGCAGTGCGCGGCCCCTGGCGAGGGAGGAGCGAGAGACACTCAAGAGACAGCGGGCCTCCGTGTGGCCCCGCCTCGTTTCGTCGCATCCGTCTTCACGGGGCGGAGCCACCGGTCGGATGCTCCTCTGAGGCCGGAAGCTGGATGGTAAACCGGGTGCCCTCGTCTTTCTCGGTGTCTACCTCGATGGATCCGTCCATTTGGGCAACCGCCTTGTTCGTGACCGCCAGGCCGACGCCGGTCCCCTCGTACTCGCGATTTAGCCCTTCCGACGCCTGTCGAAACGGCTCGAAGAGCGACTCGGCCACCGCCGGGTCCATCCCAATGCCGGTGTCCTCAACTTCAAGCACGGCCCGGTCCTCGTCCCGAAACGACCGGACCCAGATGCGGCCGCCCTGCTCGGTGTACTTGATCGCATTGGAGACCAGATTCCGAATGACGATCTGGATGCCGCCCTCGTCGCCCTCGGCCACGGCGCAACCGGTCTCGAGCTGAAGGCGAACCCCCTTCTCCTCAGCCTTCGGGCGGAGCTCCTGAACGGCCCAGCGGATCTGCTCGGTCAGGTCGACCGGGGCCGTTTCCAGCTTCATCTGCCCGGACTGTAGCTTGGAGAGGTTGAGCACCCCCTCCAGCGTTTCGAGCAGGCGCTTCCCGCTTCGCTCGATCATGGTGGCGTACCCCGGGAGCGGGCTGTCCGACAGATCCAACGCGCCGGCCTCCGAGCCGATCAGCTCGGCAAAGCCAATAATCGACGTCAGCGGCGTGCGAATCTCGTGGCTGATGTTGGCGAGGAAGGCGCTTTTGAGGCGGCTGGCCTCCTCGGCCTCCTGGCGGGCCGCCTCCGCGTCGGCCTTGGCCGTACGGAGGGCCTGCTCTCGCTCCTTCTGGTCGGTGATGTCCTGGATCGTTCCACGGACCCGAACCGTCCGGCCGTCGTCCTGTTGCGGCGCCCCGCGGGTGCGGATCCACTTCTCCTCCCCAGCGTCGGTAATCAGGCGGGCCTCGACGTCGTAGGGCACCCCGTCCTCGGCCGCCCGGCGGAAGGCCTCTTCGGCCTCCCATCGGTCATTGGGATGGTACAGCCCGTGGCTCCGCTCCAGCGTCATCTTCGCGCCCGGAGAAACGCCGTGGATGCGGTAGGCCTGGTCGGTGAGGGTGAGGGCACCCGTGTCTAGGTCGTACTCCCACCCGCCAACATTGGCAATCTCCTGGGCCCGTTGGAAGAGATCGTTCTTCCGCTCGAGCTTTTCCTTGCGGCGGCGCTCCTCGGTGATGTCCTGGGCGACCGCCATGCCGGCGATAACCGTTCCGGCCTCGTCCCGAACCGGGAGCGTTCGGTTGAAGTACCGGCGCTCGTCCATCGTCTGCTCGAACGCATTCTTCTCGCCGCTGAGTGCGCGCCGGAAGTACATTTCGAGCTCCTCGGCCAGGGCGGCCGGAAATATGTCGTGCGGACCTCCCCCTTCCACGTCCGACGGGGAGAGGCCCGCG